>JASHVY010000471.1 GCA_030044345.1 Acetobacteraceae bacterium
CCGGCCGCAAGACCGCCATTGGTCGGTTCTCCCTCGGTGATCGGCGCCACGCGGTTGGAGACCACGATCAATCGGCCCGTTCTCGCCCGTGTCAGGACATCGGACGAGGGCAGGGAACTGGCAAGCGAAAGAATGTCTTCCATGGCCGCTTTAATTCTGTCTGTTGGCTTGCTTCATGCCGAAGGGGAAGGCCGCGCAACCCTGAACCGGTTATATTGGCGTCAGTCGCGCCGCTCGATCGAAAGCTTTCACGCCAGGACGGGCAAAGACCATTCCTTGGATAGAACAGTCTCCAATTGAAGCGGCATTATGGCGCTCCCGATGCTTTCCTATGGCTTGAAGGTTGGGGCTTGGGTTGGCGGTCGGTTTGGGGAAGGGGCGGCCGGGCGAAGGCTCGTTCGGGATTTCTCCGCTCTCGTTCCAGGCTCTTTCGGAAGCACGCGATAAGACAAAGACCGAGAGCGGTGCCCCGGCGAAGCCGGATGACAGCACGCGGAGCGCGATGATACCTCTCGCTTTCTGCAACTTCCGGGCGGGTGGAGGCCAGGCTCGCTCGATAGGGGACGGCGGAAGAAGGGCAGGCGGGAATGGCGGAAAGCGTCGCGGCGGATATCCGAGGGGGCGGTGGCGCCCGGATTCGCCCGCACAATCTTTTCTACAGCGTCGATGAGCGGCCGCCGCCGCGGCAGCTTCTCCTGCTCGGCCTTCAATACATGGTCCTCGACGCGATCTACCTCGTGCTGGTGGCGATCATCCTGCGGCACGCCCATGCCGCCGCCGCCGCGCGGGTGAATGCGATGGGCATTGCGTGCGTCGCCGTGGCGATCGGCATTGCGCTGCAGGCCCTGCCGCGCGGACCGGTGGGTTCGGGCTATCTGGCGCCTCCGGTCTTTTCGGCCACTTATCTCGGGCCTTCGGTGCTCGCAGCCGAGCTCGGTGGCATTCCCCTCGTCTGCGGCATGACCCTCTTCGCCGGGCTCGTGGAGGTGCTGGTCGGCCTCGCGCTCAACCGGCTCCGCATCGTCATCACGCCGGTCTTGAGCGGGCTCACGGTCTTCGTGGTCGGATTGCAGCTCGGAATCGTCGGAATCGGCGAGACGCTCGATGTGGGGCACGAGAGGCTGCCTTCCTATCCCCTGCATCTCGCGGTGGCCTTCGGCACGCTCGCGATTGCGGTCGCCCTCAGCATCTGGGGGCGGGGCAGCGTGAAAATGCTGGGGACGATGCTCGGGCTCGTGGCGGGCATGGCGGGGGCGAGCATGATCGGTCTCATCGAGCCCGCCCGGCTGGCCGGGCTCGCCCACGCGGGTTGGTTCGCGCTTCCTCATCCGATCGGCGGCCTTGCCTTCAGCCTGGCGCTGATACCGCCCTTCGCTGCCGCCGGCATAGCCGCAGCCATGCGCACGGCGGGAGTCGTCACCACCTGCCAGCGACTGAACGACGCCGGCTGGCGGCGGCCGGATATGGGCAATATCCGCAAGGGTGTGCTGGCGGACGGGCTGGCAACGCTGATCAGCGGCGCGCTCGGCGCGCCGGGAATGAGCACGGCGCCGAGCCTGGTCGGCATCTCATCGGCCACCGGCGTGACCAGCCGCGCGATCGGTTTCGCCGCTTCCGGCATCTTCTTTCTCGTCGCCTTCTCGCCCAAGATCGCGAGCTTCTTTCTCCTGGTGCCACACGAGGTGGCGGGCGCGCTCCTCGTCTTCACCTCTTCCTTCATGATCGCCGGCGGCATGGAGATCATGCTCTCGCGCAAAAGCAATACGCGCACGATCTATATCATCGGAATCTCGACCCTGCTCGCGCTCAGCCATGAGATCTTTCCCGCCTACTACCGGGCCCTGCCGGAGGCGATGAAAAGCTTCTCCGGAAGCTCGCTCGCACTTGGCCTCATCGCGGCCATCGTGCTCACGCTCCTGTTCCGGATCGGCGCTGTCGAACGGGCGGCGATCCCTTGGCGAACCGGAAAGGCGAGCGGCGATGAGGATGCGCTCGATGCGACCATGGAAGCTTTGCGCACCAAGGCCGGAAGCTGGAAGATTCCCGCCGATGTGCGCGAGGTTGCGATCGGCCATGTCGGGAACCTGCTCCGCTATCTTGCGCGTGTGCATGGGTACGAACTCGCCGGCACGCTCGGCATCCGCTATGACGGGCAGGAGCTCGGCCTCGATGTCCTCTATCCGGGCGCGACGATGGCGCCGCTGCCCGGTCCGCATTCGCCTGCCGTGGCTTCGGGGCCCGATATCCTCGACAATGAAGAGTCCGCGGCGATAGTGGGCATTCGGAATTTCCTGAGCGGCCTCACCGCCGATCACAAGCAACTCCGCCTGTCCCGCAATCGCGTGCGCGTCCAGCTTCGCTACAACGTTTAGATCAATATGGCTTCTGGTGGATCGCTTCGCGATCCGCCAAAGCCATGAAATTGATCGAGAAAATAAAGCAAGAGCGTGATGACCTAAAATCATCGCGCTCTAGGAGGATTCAGACTTCGTGGCGGGGCATTGCCCCGGCTTTCGCGTCCCCCTGGCCTCCGGTAGGAGGCAGGCCGGGTAGAAAGACGGAGAGCCGATGGGCAAGGAACGCGCGGCGGATCGAAGTTTCTCCTGGCCGCGCCTGGTCCTTCTCTGGCTGCTCGGGATGGATCTCCGCATCACCATTCTTGCGGTGCCGCCCGTGCTGCCCCTGATTCACCGGCAGCTCCATCTCGATGAGAAGATGGTGGCGGCCCTCACCGGTCTGCCTGTGCTGCTCTTCGGGCTCGTCGCCATTCCGGGCTCGCTGCTGATCGCGCGCCTCGGCGCAAGGCGGGCGGCGATCGCCGGAATCCTGCTGGTCGGCGGTGGCTCAGCCTTGCGCGGCGTCGGCCCTTCGGTGCCGATGCTCTATGCGATGACGGCGGTGATGGGCGCCGGTGTCGCGGTGATGCAGCCTGCGCTGCCGACACTCGTCGGAAGCTGGTTCGCAAGCCGCGTGCCGCTCGCCACCGCGGTTTACGCGAACGGTCTCTTGATCAGCGAGATGCTCGCCGCCAGCCTCACCATTCCCGTCGTGCTGCCTCTGCTCGGCGGAAGCTGGCCCGCGAGCTTCGTTTTCTGGAGCGTGCCGGTTCTCATCACCGCTTTCCTCCTGCTGTTCGCCACATCGCATGTCAGTTCGCGGGTGAGCCATGTCCGGGCGCGCTGGTGGCCGGACTGGCACCATCTCCGCACGTGGCAGCTTGGTTTCATGCTGGGCGGCATCTCGGCGCTCTATTTCGGCTGCAACGCCTTCCTGCCTTCCTATCTGCTTGCGATCGGCCGGCCCGGCCTGGTCGATGCAGGCCTCACCGCGCTCAATACCGGGCAGCTTCCGGCCTCATTCCTCATCATGCTGCTCGGGCGGCGCGTCGTCGGGCATCGGTGGCCGTTCATCGCCCTGGCCCTGACCGGTCTCGTGAGCCTGGGGGGCCTTCTTCTGCCCTCGGCCCCGGTGATGATCGCCGCCGCGGCGCTGGTCGGCTTCTCGGCCGCCGGCGGCCTGATCCTCGCGCTCGCGCTGCCGCCTTTGCTGGCCCGGCCGGACGATGTGCACCGGGTGGCGGCGGGCATGCTCGCCATCGGCTATTCGCTGAGCTTCCTTCTTCCCTATCTCGGCGGCGCGGTGTGGGACGCAACCCACCTCACGATCTCGGCGCTGTTTCCGGGCGTCGTCGGCTCGCTCATCATGGCCCTGATGGCGACGACCGTCCGCCTCAAGCCCACGGTCGTGGTCAGTATTGGAACTGGTAGGTGATGCCGACGCTGGTGCCGCTCGTCGTGGTGGCGCCGGTCGCGTTGGCAGGGCCGGCACCGACCGTGGCATTGAGCTGAAGCTGCTTGGTGAGGTTGATCTGCACCTCCGCCTGGCTGCCGCCGCCGGAGGCGGACTGGTTGGCGCCCACATAGACACCTGGGGCGAGGTAGCGGCCGGCTTGCAGGGTCGGGCTGCCATTGGCGCTGCTGCCGACACTGAGCTGATCGAGCCCGAGGCCACCGCGCAACGCCGCGAGGGGATCGCCGGTGCTGGGACCGACGCCGGTGAGCGTCGTCAGGGAATTCGCGATCTCGGCGATCTGGAAAGGACTGAGCGAGGTGGAATTGCCGCCGAAGAGCAGCGTGGCGAGGATCTGGTCCTGCGGCAGCTCCGGTATGCTGGAGAGTGTGACGGTGGGGCTCTCGGCCGTGCCGCCGATCGTCAAGGTCGCGGTGGTGCTCGCCGTCTCGGTCGTCGCGACGAGATCGAGGGTCGGGTTCTCGGGGCTGCCGCCATTGAAGCCGATCGTGCCCTCGCTGAAGGTGAGTGTCTTGCCGGCCAGGCTGACCTGGCCGCGCACAAGGGTGAAGCTGCCTTCGGTGAGCGGGGCGGCGGCGGTGCCGCCGATATGAATGTGGCCGCCGAACTCGGTGTTGATTCCTCGCCCGCGCACGAAGATCTCGCGCGCCGCGCTCACGGTGAGATTGAGCGCGATGTCCGGCCCCGGCGCGGGCGGAGGCGGCGGCTTGCTTCCCGCCCGCACCACATGCAGCACGGGGATGCTCGGCGGCAAGCGATCCGGAATGCGGATCTCGGCGCGCCGGATCCGCACCGTGCCGCTCGCCGCGAGATTTCCCTCGGCCTCGCCCTGGATCGCGATGTCGGAATCGAAGCGCATGGTCATCAGGTCGGATTGCGGCAGCTCCGCATCGCGGGCGGTGATGACGAGATGGACGGGCAGATTGGGCGCGAAGACGCCGATGCTGCCCGAGACCCCGATCGTCCCCGACCCGGCGCGGCCCTCCAGCCGCGCGATTCTCACCGTGTCCCCGGCAGCGCTGATGTCACCCGAGAGATCCCGGATCGAAATGCCGTTCGCGTAATCGGCGAGCATCCCTCCGCTCAGCCGGACCGTGCCGGCGAGCGCGGGTTTGGCAATGGTGCCGGTCACCTGCGCATCGAGCGCGAGCGTGCCTTCGACGCGCCTGCCCTCGGCGGTCAGGATCGGGTCGAGGATCCCGAGATCGATGGCGCCGCGCGCGGCGAGGCCGAGCGCGCCGGCCGTGCCGAGCGGGACCGTGCCGGAGAGCGTGAGATGCGTGCCCGTGCCGGCCGAGAGATTGGCCGTCATCCGGGCCTGTCTCCCGGCGAGATCGGCTGTGGCGTCGAGTGAAGCAGGCGGCAGACCCGAGGTGACGCCCGAAGCGAGGCCGAGCCCGCTGCCGCGGATGGTAAGATGCCCGGCAGGGGCGGCGAGCGTGCCGGAGAGGGTCGCATCCGCATCGAGCCGGCCTTTGGCCTGGAGGCCCGGCGCGAAGGGCGCGAGCAGGGCAGGGGTGATGTCATGGGCGCCGACGGTCAGGGCGAGATCGGGCTGAATGCGGCCATTGGCGGAGAACTCGGCCCCCGCCATGCCGAGCCTCAGGCCGGCGACCGAGAGGCCTGGAGAGAACGTGATCCGCGCCGGGGCGAGAAGCCGGAGCGTCGTGCCGTGCCAGTTCGCGGTGAGGGCGGAAAGACTCACCTGGCTGTGCGTTGAATCGAGCGTCGCCGTTGCCGCCAGGCTCGCCTGGTTGAAGGCGGGCGCGGCGGCCGAGACTTGAAGCGCCATGGCCTGCATCGGCCCGGACGCGGAGAGCTGGGCCGAGGCGCCGGTGATGCCGCCGGCCGCGATGCCCGCGAGTGTCAGGCGGGCTTCGAGCCGGCGATCACCGAGCGGATCGAGGATATTGGCCGCAAGGACCGCGCTTCCGACCGAAGCGCCGGAAGCGGCGAGATTTTGACCCGTGAGATCGAGCGTCAGCCGGGGCGGCGCGGACGAGGCGGCGGCGGAGAGAGAGCCGGCGATCGCGCCGCGAAGGGGCGAATGAAGAATCTGAGAAAAATCTTCCAAGTTTTTGATTGAAAAATTTATTTTCCCGGAAGGCTGGGCGCCGCCCTGAATCGCGAGCTGACCCTCGGCCTCGGCGCTCTTCCACTCCGCTTGACGGATGGCAATCGTCAGCGCGCCGGCGGAGCGCGCAGCGGAAAGCGCCAGGCGGAGCGGCGCGCCGGCGATCGTCCCCTCGGCGTTGAGTTCGGCGGCGGGGGTATCAGGCAGGCCATGGACGGTCAGATGGGCCCGCACGGGCTCCGGCGGGAAACTCGCGGCTCCGAGCCTGCCGGCGAGATCGGCATCGAGCGCAAGCGAATCCATGGGGCCATCGATCTGCCCCTTCGCGTCCATCATGCCGCTGACATCGGCACCGAGCACGGAGAGGTCTTTCAACGAAGCGGTCCAGGTCAGCGCAAGTTTTTGCGCGGCAAGGCTTCCTTGCGCACCGAGCGAGAGAGCGGCGCCGGAAAGCGACAGGCGCGAAAGATGAACATCGTTGCCGGCCAGCCGGGCGGCGAGCGCGAAGCGTGGCTCGGGACCCAGGAGCGGGACCAGCGGCGCCATGCCGCTGCTGAGGCCGAGGCCGCCTTCCAGATTCAGCGCCAGCCCGTCCGACTGCTCCGCGGCCGTGACCTTGAGATGGCCTTGCCCCTCGAGCGCGACGCCGCCGAGCGTTGCGAGCGGCGCAAGATCGGGCAGGGTGATCGTTGCGGTGAGCGAGGGTTCGCCTTCCGTCCGTGCCGTGCCGGAGGCGGCAAGCAAAGGATGATCGAGGGTGAAGGAGACCGGCCGGCCTGCCTCCCCGAGATGCGCGTCGGCCGAGAGCGTGAGAGGCGCGGCCGCGAGGAGATCCTTGGCCGGTCCAGGCAGCACGATGCCCGAGAACGTAGCCTTGAGACGTGCTTCCCCCTGATCGCCCCGAATCGCGGCCGCGATGCGGGCAATCTTGGCGCCGGCCGCGGAAAGTTTTTCAAGATCAAGAGTCCCATCGAGCGAGGGCTTGGCGAAGGGACCTGCGACGCGGGCATGGAGAGAAACGCTCTGCCAGGAAACGCCGGGGCGCGGCTGCATCGCGGGCGCGGTGGCGTCGAGGATAAGATCGGCCGATTTCCGTGCGAGATCGATTGTGCCTTTCGCGTGCGCGGAGAGCGGGCCGGCGGTGACGGCGAGCGCGGTCGCGATCGCGGTCCGCGGGCCGGAGAGCGAAGCCACGAGATGGATCGCACCCAGATCGGGAAGGCCGGCGAGGCCGGCCAAAAGCCCCTGCGCCGGTTCCTCGATATGAGCGTCGAGCGCGACGTCGCGCGGCTCGAGACGGGCACTCACGCGGTAGGTGCCGCCGCCATCCAGCCGCCGAGC
>JASHVY010000472.1 GCA_030044345.1 Acetobacteraceae bacterium
GGGTCGGGGAGAAGCGAGGTCGTCAGGGATTCGTTCGGGCACGCCGAATCTCGCTAATCCTAAGGAGGTTTGCGCTGGGATCGCTACGGCTTTGAAACCGCTCGATCCGCATGTGCCATTGCTTCGCGGCCTCCGTCAATTCGTTTCCCACGCGTCCTCCTTTGGGGAAGAGGCAGATGCCGTCCGGAGCAAGGAAGGGCATGGCGAGGGGGAGGAGATCTGGAAGCGAAGCCAGCGCCCGGGCCGTGACGAGGCGGACGGGTGGGAGTCGTGTCTCCTGGATGCGTGTGGCGTGGACGCGCACGGGGGCGGCGGTGACTCGCGCGGCCTCGATCAAGAAAGCGGCCTTCCGGTGATCGGACTCGACCAGTGAGAAGGGAACGGAGGTCGCGATGGAAAGGATGAGGCCGGGAAAGCCGGCGCCGGAGCCAAGATCAATGGCGCTTGCGAGATTTTCCGGCATGAGCGGGACGAGCTCAAGCGAGTCGGCGATGTGGCGCGGCCAGAGATTTTCGAGGTCGTGACGGGAGACGAGGTTGATTCGCCGATTCCAGTTCGTCAGCAGGGTAGCAAAAGTTTTGAGACGTGCGACGACCTCGAAAGGCGGGTCAAAATTGGCAAGCTCTTGAATCGGTTCATGTTTCACGTGAAACATAGGTCCGATCCGGATCTATTTGCCGCGCCCTTGGCAAGATGGGCTGCCAGGGCTGCCAACGCTGCGGGCGTCATGCCCGGAATCCGCGCCGCCGCGCCAAGCGAAATCGGGCGGATTCTTTCCAGTTTTCCCGTCAATTCGGCCGAAAGACCACCGATCCGGCGATAATCGAGTCCATCCGGCAGGCGTATTTTTTCCTGCCGGCGGAAGGCAAGGATTTCGGCCTCCTGGCGCTTGAGATAGCCGGCATAGAGCGCATCGGCGGCGAGTGTCGCGCGGACGCGCGGAGGGAGATCAGCCTCCTTCGCTTCCGAAGCTTTGGCCAGAGCCGCCTGATGGGCACGAAAGGAGGCGATTCGTTCGGGGCCGACAACGCCCCAGGCGATGCCGCGATCGGTCAGGCGAAGATCGGCATTGTCGGCGCGGAGCGAAAGCCGGTACTCGGCACGTGAGGTGAACATCCGATAGGGCTCGGTCACGCCCTGGGTGACGAGATCATCCACCAGCACGCCGATATAGGACGTGCTGCGATCGAGCGTGACCGGCTCCTGCGCCCCGGCATGGCGGGCGGCATTGACGCCGGCGAGGAGGCCCTGCGCTGCCGCTTCCTCATAGCCGGTCGTCCCATTGATCTGGCCGGCGAGGAAGAGCCCGGGAATGGCCTTCAGCTCGAGCGTGGGGAAAAGGGCGCGTGGATCGACATAATCGTACTCGACGGCATAGCCGGGACGCAGCATGCGGACGCGGGAAAGGCCGGGAAGCGTCTTCAAGAGCTCTTCCTGAAGCGAAGCGGGGAGGCTCGTGGAAAGCCCATTCGGATAGATGGTCGGGTCGTCGAGGCCTTCGGGCTCGAGGAAGATCTGGTGGTGCGCGCGGTCGGCGAAACGGACGACCTTATCCTCGATCGAAGGACAATAGCGTGGGCCCGGGCCGCTGATCCGTCCGCCATAGACGGCCGAGAGCGCGAGATTGGCGCGGATGAGCGTGTGCGTGGCTTCGGTGGTCGCAGTGACGCGACACTCGATCTGGGGATTCGCGATTCGCGTGGTGAGAGAGCTGAAGGGCTCTGGTGGGTCCTCGCCGGGATCGGACTCAAGCCCGTCCCAATCGATGCTGGCGCGGTCGAGGCGAGGCGGCGTGCCGGTCTTCAGCCGGCCGAGCGGAAGACCGAGACGCGCGAGCGCTGCGGCGAGACCGAGCGAAGGCTTCTCCCCGATGCGGCCTGCGGGTGTCGATTCGAGGCCAATATGAATTAGCCCGCGCAGAAACGTGCCGGTGGTGAGCACGGCGGCGGCGCAGGCGACGCGGGTGGCATCCGCGAGGATAATTGCGGAAAGATTTCCTTGCGTGTCCTGTTCCAGGTCCTCGACAGAGGAGGCGAGGAGGGAAAGATTTCGCGTGGCGCTAAGAAAATTCTGCATCGCGCGGCGATAGAGTTTTCGGTCCGCTTGCGCGCGAGGACCCCGCACGGCGGGACCCTTGCTACGATTGAGCAGCTTGAAATGAATGCCGGCCGCATCGGCGACGCGACCCATCAGCCCGTCCAGCGCATCGATCTCGCGCACGAGATGGCCCTTGCCGATGCCCCCGATCGAAGGATTGCAGGACATCTCCCCGATTTTTGCGAGATCCTGGGTGACGAGCAGCGTTCTCGCGCCGCTGCGTGCCACTGCTGCGGCCGCCTCGCAGCCGGCATGGCCCCCGCCGATGACGACAACATCGAATTGTTGCGATACAGAAATCATTTATTTGCCAATGCAGAACGAGGAAAAGATCGTATCGAGGATATCTTCGACGCAGACGCTTCCGGTGATGCGGCCGATTGCGGCGAGGGCGAGACGAAGCTCCTCGGCGCGGAGTTCGGCCGCCGGGGCGGCGAGGGCGGCGGCGAGCGCTGCCCCGGCCTCGCCAAGGGCGGCACGGTGGCGGGCCCGTGTAAGTGGTGGCGGGCCCGAGGCACGGGCGAGGGTTTCGACGAGATCGGTGAGGCGGTTGCGGAGCTCGGGCAACCCGGTGCCGGTGAGCGCGCTCACAGCGAGATATTCCGGGCCAGGCGGTGGGGCGAGGTCGGTCTTGTTGGCGACGGCGAGCACTGGGGCCACGCTATCGAGCACGAACGGGACCGGGGCTGCGCTATCGGTCACGGCGAGGACCAAATCAGCCGCGGCGGCGCGGTCACGGGCGCGACGGACGCCCTCGGCCTCGACCGGATCCGCGCTTTCGCGCAGGCCGGCGGTATCGATCAGCGTGACGGGAAGGCCGCCAAGGACGACGCGGGTCTCGAGCGCATCCCGTGTCGTGCCTGGTGTGGGGGAGACGATGGCAATCTCCCTGCCAGAGAGAGCATTGATCAGGCTCGATTTTCCGGCATTGGGTGGTCCCGCGACGACGATCGTGAGGCCGTCCCGGAGCCGCTCTCCGCGGCGATCATCGGCGAGGTGGGCGGCGATCGCGGCGCGAAGCTCTTCGAGCGCCCTATCGTCCGCGATTTCCGGCAAATCCTGGTCCGAGAAATCGATCAGGGCCTCGGCGTTCGCGAGCAGACGTCGAAGCCTATCCGCCCAGCCGCGATAGAGGGCCCCGAGTTCACCTTCGAGCTGGCGGAGCGCCTGGCGGCGTTGCGCACTGGTCTCAGCCTCGACGAGATCGGCGATCGCCTCGGCCTCGAGCAAATCCATCCGGCCGTTGAGAAAGGCACGGCGGGTGAATTCCCCGGGCTCGGCCGGGCGGGCACCAAGCGCCGCCAGCGCCTCCGATACGGCATCGATGACGGCATGGCCGCCATGGAGGAAAAGCTCGGCGCAATCCTCGCCTGTATAGCTTGCGGGGGCAGGGAGCCAGAGGACGAGCGTCTGATCGAGCATTTCGCCATCCGGAGCGCAAAGGCGGCGCAGGCTCGCGCGGCGGGGTGGAGGAAGGCGGCAGAGAGAGGCGAGGATTTCGCCTGTATCCGGCCCGGAGAGACGCATCACCGCCACCGCGGCGCGACCCGTGCCGGAGGCGAGCGCGAAGATCGTCCCGGTCGAGGCCGGCGCGTGCCTCCGGGCTGACGGCGATGCGATCCTGTCCGCGATCTGGTCCATGGGAGGCGCGTTGTTAGAGCAATTTCGGCTTCAGCGGAACAAGCGAGCCTTGGGTCAAGAGCCGGTCACTGCCTTGTCTGGCTGGCCCGCCCATAAAAGCAGTCGGCCGAAAGAGAGGTTCTGACAAAAGTCGGATTCTAAAGAGCGCCGCAGCGGGTGCCACGGCAACGCTTGAAATCACCACGTCAAGCCCAGAGCTTCCTATCCACTTCGCCCTCGAGGCAATGCCATAGAAGGTGTTACACACTTTGATGAAGTATCAGAAAGAATGAAGCTTCTTTTTCTTCAGAAAAAGAAGCGAAAAGACTTTTCTTCGTTTTCCGGATCAGAGTGTGATGATTTTTGATCATGTGGAGCAAGTAATGTAGACCATTGAAGAATTCGCGTAACGAGTGCCGGCATTGGCCCGCATCAAGCCGCCATATCGGTGAGCTCGATCCCGACACGACCCGCCGCACGCAAAATATGCACATGCATGAAATACATCGCTCCATCGGGATCGTGCTTCTCTATCGCCTGAAGCACGTTCTCATGTTCGGTGACCGGACCCCACAGTTGCTCCCGCCGTGAGAGTGGAAGCCGCTGGCTTTCCAGCATTACAGCGCTGTAGCTCGCATGGACGGCCGAGAACATACGATTTCCGGATATTTCCAAGATGAGGTGGTGAAACTCGAAATCCAGTTGCGAGCTGATCACGAGGTCCTTCTCCCGCACGGCTCGCTTGAACTGCGTTACGTTCCTGTTCAAGGCGGCGATGTCACGCTGGGACACGCGTATCGCTGCCAGCTTCGCTGCATAGCCCTCCATTACGAATCGAAACTGATACACCTCCGGAGGCGAATAGCGTCTCTTGAAATGCCACGAGTGTGCGCCATCGGGAGCGGTTGTGGCGTCGGCAACGTACGTTCCGTGACGCGGCTTGGTGCGCAGCGTGCCGATCGTCTCAAGAATTGAAAGTGCCTCGCGCAACGAGGCCCGGCTGACGTTGAGACGCTCCGATAGGACCCGTTGCGGTGGAAGGAGCTCACCGGGCCGCAGCTCACCATCCCGAATCATTTGCTCGATCCGGCGGACCGCCGAATGTGGTACGGCCATGCTAAAGTCGTCCAAGACTGTCCCGCTGCTTCAAGGTGACAATAGGAGAATCCTCGGGCTCCCCTAGCATGAGGATCCGAACGGGCAAACCGGTACCCGTTTCGAAATCGGTCGTATTCCCTTGTCCGGGCATCTTCAGGCGGCGGGCTGATACAGGCATGCCCCCGTGTGCAGCCGCCATCCGAGACTTCCCCATGCTGCAAAATAGAGGACCCCATAGCATAGCACTGGCATCACCGATCATGCCCTCATAGAGAGATGCCCGACGGCGCGGCCAAGCGCTCCCTGGCAGGGCCAGGCTCATTTCATCCGTCAATGGCCCCGCTCTGGTTGCGTTGTTTGCCCCGCGGTCAAACGCCGTCATCGCGGTGGTACTCCACGCTCTCGATCAAATCATGACGTCCCCACCATTCGGATTCAGCGTCGCGCCGAGATAGTAGCCACCAGCGTCCGTTGCCAGCAGCAGCGCGGTTGGCGCGATCTCGTCGACGGTTCCGGGCCGGTGCATGGGTATCTCGGCAAGTTTCCGCTTACGCCAGTGTTCCGGAAGCTTGCGGAAAAGGTCGGTATCGATCGGGCCGGGAGCAATGGCGTTGACGGTTACGTTGTACTCGGCCACTTCGTAGGCGAGGGAGCGGGTGAAACCGATGATCGCGGCTTTCGCAGCGGAATAGTGTGCCATTTCGGCACCGCCCTTGTGCGCGAGTTGAGAACTGATATTGATGATCCGGCCGCGACACCGCCGGAGCATGCCGGGTAGCACAGCGCGCGTGCATAGGAAAGTTCCCCTCAGATGCACGCGAATCATTTCATCCCACATGTCCGTCGGCATATCGACGACGTGCGAGGTCGTGTCGATTCCGGCGTTATTGACAAGGATATCGATATCGCCGAACGCGCGCGTCACCTCTTGCAGGCCGGCTGCGACGCCGTTTTCGTCGCCGACATCGACCTCAACAGCGATCGCATTGCGCCCAAGCTCCCGGATGCCTTTGGCCACCTCCTGTGCTGTTTGCAAGTCGCGATCCAGAATCGCGACGTTGGCGCCCTCGTTAGCGAAGAGAAGTGCGATGGCTTTGCCAATTCCGCGGGCACCGCCGGTGACGACTGCGTTGTTTCCGTCGAGCTTAGCCATGATTACTCCGTCTGGTGCTGGATGCCGTTTTGTACGCCTTCCGGCTTCGGCGAGTGAGGTGTCATCACGTTGCCCGCCAGGACGGCGCGTGCGACACCGGGATTTACTGAAAGGATCTGCTCAGCCCTTCTCTGGAACTCTTCGAATGTATCGGTGGCATGCTCCCGGGCCGCGACGTCTTCATGTCGAAAGCAATGTACGACGTGCTGCGCAGCGACATCGGCTTCGGGAGGGAACTCCTTCGCGCAGCGGTCGATCCGGAACGGACATCGCGATACCAGTGGGCAGCCCGGAGGGAGGTTAATCGGACTTGGGATTTCGCCCTCGAGGACGAAGCTGGTCTCCCGCCGAAGGCCTGGGCTCGGCAGCAGCACCGACGAGAGGAGGCCGACACTGTAGGGGTGACGCGGCGTGCGGAACACGGCACGTGCAGGTCCTTGCTCAAGGATCCGTCCCAAGTACATGACGATGATGCGGTGGCTGACCTGGTGCACGGCGCTCAGGTCGTGTGAAATAAAGAGGTAGGCAGTACCCAGGTCGCGCTGGATCCCCATGAGAAGGTCGATAATCTCGGCGCGAGCCGTGGGATCGAGTGCCGAGGTTGGCTCATCGAGGATCAACAATTCGGGCTCGGTGACAATGGCACGCGCAATAGCCACGCGCTGCTGCTGTCCGGCGCTTAGCTCCGTGGGATAATGGTCGAGAATATCAACGGGGAGATTGACCCGCTGGATGACCTGCAGAACCCGCTGGTCCCGTGCAGTCCTACTCAGGCCGGTAAGCCCGAGAGGTTCCGCGATCGACCGGCCTATCGGCATGCGAGGGTCCAGGGACTCGCCTGGTTCCTGGAAGACAAGCTGCATCTTGCCGCGGAGCGCCCGGGATCGAACGTTCCATCGCGGCCCCATATCATGTCCGCGGAACCATATGCTTCCCGAGGTTGGAGGGACCAGGCCCAGGACACACCGGCCTATTGTCGTCTTGCCGGAACCTGACTCGCCAACGATCGCGAGAGTTTCCCCCGCCGCGAGCGTAAAGCTTACACCATTGACGGCTTGCACCACGACGCGGCTTCCCTCAACCGGGAAGTGTTTGACGAGGTCGCGCACCTCGAGGATGACTTTCGCCACTTTCTAGCGCTCAACGGGGAAATGGCACCGGACGAAGCGGCCCTTCCCAGCTTCGTGCAGCCCGGGGTGCTCAGTGAGGCAGACCGCTTGACGTTTGACGCACCTATCGACGTAAAGGCAGGGGGCGCCGGAAAGGTCGGCGTGCGGTAGCGGCGCGCTCTCCATCCACCTACGGCGGAGCTCGACGTTATGGGAGAAGGCCGCAAACAGCAGGTTGCTGTATGGATGCGCCGGGTCGGAAAAAAAGGCTGAAGTCGAGGCAACTTCCACTATTTCCCCTTTGTAGATGATAGCGATCCGATCGCAGAAATTGGCTGCAACGCCGATATCACGAGTAATATATAGCATCGAGGTATTTTGCTCGCGGACGAGCTTCTTGAGCAGCGCGAGCACCTGAGCCTGGACCGTGACGTCGAGCCCGCTTGTTGCATCGTCGGAAATCACAAACCGGGGACGGCAGATAAGGGCCATCGCAATGACGATGCGTTGCGCCATCCCTCCGCTCAATTCATGTGGGTAGGCACGGAGCCTGCGTTCGGGGTCGGGGATCGCGACAGCGCGCAGCATCTCCAAGGCCAAAGCGAGGCCTTGTTTGCGTGAAAGCCCCAAATGCACCTGGGCAACCGTCGCAATTTGCGAGCCGACAGGTCGCAGTGGATTGAGCTCTCCACGCGGGTTGGCGACGATCATGGCGAGATCCCGGCCGCGCCGCTTACCCAGATCGGAATCGCTCATGGCCGTCAAGCTTGTGCCCATGAAAGAAACCTCCCCCCGATCGATCCGGCCGGGTGGGGGGATGACCCGCATAATGGCGCGAGCAAGCGTCGTTTTGCCGGCGCCGGACTCGCCAACGAGGCCGAGGATTTCGCCCGAAGCAATGGTCAGGCTCAGGTTGCGCAGCGCCTGGGTCGGCGGCATCCCGTAA
>JASHVY010000473.1 GCA_030044345.1 Acetobacteraceae bacterium
GATCGGTGTCTTCCGCATGCTCGTGCCCCGTAGTCACGGAGGGTTCGAACTCGATCTGTCGGCGGGATTGAAGGTCATCACCGCCCTTTCGAAGATCGAAGGCTCGGTCGGCTGGAATGCGGTGATCGGCGGCGTGGGCGGCGCCTTGCTGCCCCTGCTGATGCGCGAAGCCTACGACGAAATTTATCGGAATGGACCCGATGTGATTAGCAGCGGCTCGTTACAGCCGGCCGGGACGGCCGAGGCGGTCGAAGGCGGTTGGCGGATCAGCGGGCGTTGGCCCCTCGCCAGCGGCTGCCAATATTCCGAGTGGATTGCAGGCTTATGCGTCGTGATCAAGGATGGCAACCTGGTGCCGGGATCAGGCGGGGCCGGCGGGCCGCCGTCGACCCGGTTTTTCTTTCTGCGCTCCGAGGAATGGCAGATCGAGGACACCTGGCATGCGGTCGGCCTCAAAGGCACGGGTAGCAATCATATCGTGCTCAAGGACAAGTTCGTGCCGGCGATGTACGTCTCAGACCTAGTGGACGGCGTCCCTTGCGTGCCAGGGCCGTTTTATGCGGCCGCCAAGCTCCTGGTGCCGCTGTTTCTCGGCGCCGTCCTCCTCGGGATTGCCGAAGGCGCCGTGGACGATCTCATGACGCTTGCGAATACCGGTCGGCAGCAGTTCGCGGCGGCGTCGCCAATGCGTGAATCCGAGACTTTCCAGGGCGAGCTCGCCCGCGCCGTGGCCGACGTGCGGGCGGCGCGAGCGCTCTTGCATGACCAGGCGACGAGCCATTGGGCCCTCGCCAAAGCCGGGGCCTTGAAGGGCGAAGCGCGTTCGATGGAGGGCGTGCAGACCGTCGTCTGGATCGCCACGACCTGCGGGCGCGTCGGCGACACATGTTTCCTGCTGGGCGGCAGCGGCGCGCTCTATGAAAGCTCTCCGCTCCAGCGGAGGCTGCGCGACCTGCATACCGCGACCCAGCATTATGGCGGGCATCCCCGACAATATCCGAGCGTGGGCAAGCAGCTTCTGGCGGCAGCCGCTGCTGCGACGGAGCGCGCTGCCTGAAACGTCGCCACCGAGCAGGCGTTTGCCGTCCTTGGTGAACACCGTCACGTTCCATACCGGTGTTAAACGGAAGTCCGCCAACGAGAACTTTTCCTGTAGTTTTTTGGTTTGGCTTACTTTCGGTGCACGATAATCCTGTTGGCATTGTGGTCGGGGAAAGGAGGCCCCGACATGACGAAAGCCTTGGCAGGCATTGTCACGGTAACAGTGGGTACCAGCACTCTGACAGTGGCACCGGTGAACATTGATTAATGTGCTGCGCCGCCAGCGGCTGCGCCCTTCCGCAGCATCGCGACCGCCACGACGGCGATCAGCAATACAGTCCCGATTAGCGCGAAGGCGTCGGCATAGCCCATGATCGTCGCCTGCGCTCGGATGGTCTCGCCGACCGCGATGATCGCGCGGTGCATCCCGCCCGCCGGATCGGGATAGCCGTGCGCCATGAAGTAGCGTTGTAGATCGGCAAGCCGGTCCCGGGTCGCTGGCTGCGCGAGCGAGACCTTCGGCGTGATGATTGCCGAATGAAACTGCTCACGCTTGGTGAAGAAGGTTTCAACCGCGGCGGTCCCAATCGCGCCGCCGAGATTGCGCATCATGTTGAAGAGGCCAGAGGCAGCGCCCGCCTCGTTGGGTGCGACACCGACCATGGCGATTGCCGCAATCGGAGTCATGACGACCGCCTGGCCGAGCGCCCGGACCACGTTGGGCCAGAAGAACTGCGGCGCGGCGTAATTCTGGTCGAGCCAAAGATTCATAAAGCAGCCCGTGGCAAAGACAATAAAGCCGGCCCCAACCAGCAGGCGGGCATCGATCCGTTTCATCAGCAGCGGGACAAGCGGAATCACCACAAGCTGCGGCAGGCCGGTCCAGGCCATGACCTCGCCGATCTGCTCGGCATCAAAGCCTTGTGAAACGGATAGGTACTGAGGCAGCAGATAGGCCGAACTGTAAAGTGCGAAGCCAAGCAGAAAATTGCCGAGCGTCCCGAGGCCAAAATTGCGACGTCCGAGCAACCGGGGGTTGACCAGCGGCTTTGGCGCGAAGAATTGCCAGAGGGCAAACGCGCCCAGTGCCAGCGCCGCGACGAGGCTCAGCTTGACGATGAATGGGGAATCGAACCAGTTGTAGACATTCCCGTCATCGAGCACTGTCTGAAACGCTGCGAGCCCGAGGGCCATCAGCGCGATGCCACGCCAGTCGCCCTGGCGCAGCAGTCCAAACTGCGTCGCGCTGCGCGGGAGCGCGTACCAGAGCGCCGCGAGCATCACCAATCCGGGCACCAGGTTGACGTAAAATACCCAAGGCCAGCCGTAATAATCGGTCAGGTAGCCGCCGATCGTCGGCCCGATTGCCGGCGCGAATGTGGCGCTGATAGAAAATCCGGCCAGCCCGATCGGCTGTTTCGAGGGCGGCAGCATGGTCATTACGATCGTGAACGCAAGCGGGATCAGGACGCCGCCGGTAAAGCCTTGCAACGCGCGACAAACGATCATCTCGGAGAGACTATGCACGTGGCCGCATAACACTGAGAACAGCAGAAAGAGCGCCGTGTTGGCGAGCAAATACCGGCGCAGCGAGACCACTCGGCTCAAGAAATCGGTGAGCGGGATCACAATGATCTCGCCGATGAGGTAGGCAGTGGAAACCCAGGTGCCGTAGACGCCGCCAGTGCCGATGCCCCCTTCGATGTAGGGGAGCGAGGCATTGGTGATCTGGATGTTGAGCACCGCCAGGAAGGCGCCGACTAGCGCGCCGCCGACGGCGACCCATGTCTTTGGCGATACCGCCGCCTCGGCAGTGCGCTCTCGTTGACCGTCCACGGCGACCTCCCCGGTCACCCGTTGAACTTGCGGCGGACGAGGGCCGATACGACGGCGTCACGAGACGGCTTGGTGCTGATCGTTGGTTCGACCGACATCCCCGGCCGCAGCTGTCCGGCAAGCGGATCATTCGGCTCGATGGTAATCTTTACCGGGATGCGCTGAACGATCTTGGTGAAGTTGCCTGTCGCGTTGTCCGGCGGTAGCAGCGCGAATTGCTGGCCACTGGCCGGCGCCACGCTCTCGACATGGCCGTGGATGACCACTCCGGGGAAAGTGTCGACCGCGATCGTCACCTGCTGGCCGGCCCGCACATGCGTCAACTGGGTCTCCATGTAATTGGCAGTAACGTAGACCGACTGCAGCGGCACCACCGCCATCAGCTGGGTCCCGGCCTGCACGTACTGACCAACCTGGATATTGCGAACACCGATCGTGCCGTCGAACGGCGCGGTGATGGTCGTGTATCCGAGATTGAGCTCGGCCTGGTGCTCATTGGCCTCTTGCTGCGCCAGGGCCGCGCGTGCCTGCGCAAGCTGCGCTTGGTAGACTGCGATCTGCTTCTCGGCGACGCCGACCCCGGTGGTGTCGCGTGCCAAGGCTGCCTGCTTTTCGCGGATGTCAGCCACCGAATGCTGCGCTTGCTGCTCGGTGCCATAGCCGTCTCGCGCCAGCTGGGTGTAGCGGTTGTAGTTTTGCTGCGAATAACGGAGCGCCGCCAGGTCCCAGGCCACTGTCTGCTGTGCTTGATCGATCGTCAGCTTCTGCTGGGCGATCTGCTGCCTCAGCGTCGCGATTTGTGCCTGCGCCGCAGCGACATCGGCGCGCGCACGGTCGAGCGCCGTCTGATAATCGCGCGGGTCGATCCGGGCGATCACCTGACCGGCTTGCACGGTCTGGTTGTCGTTGACCGGCACTTCGCTGATATAGCCCGATATTCTTGGGCTGATCATTGACGAATGCACGTCGACATAGGCGTCGTCGGTCGAGACGAGATAGCGGCCCATGGTCCAGTAGTAGCTGCCGTACTCGGCCCCGGCGAAGATGCCGACGATGACGGCCGCGGCGATCATCGCCTGCTTGAGCTTGCCGCCGGAAAGACGAATTCCGACTTTCGGCGCGCCGTCGCGGATTTGGGCGGTTTGCGCTGTATCGGTCATAGCGGTTTGCCCTCGTGTGATCGGGACTCAATCCGCTGCGGCGAGGGGATCGTGTCCGACGCGGGAGATGTGCCTTGGGTCCCCAGACGATAATCGCCTATATCTCGGAAAGAATTTTCGGCCATGCCGGATAATGCGGAGATCCGATGGATCGCTTTGCCAGCATCACCGCCTTCGCGCGCGTCGCCGATAGCGGCGGCTTCTCGGCCGCGGCGCGTAGTCTCGGTGTGTCCGCGACAACGGTGAGCGACCAGGTCCAGGCGCTGGAAAACGCGCTCGGCGTGCGGCTCCTGAACCGCACGACACGGCGCGTGAACCTAACCGAAATAGGTCGCGAATATTACGACCGCTGCTCGCAAATCTTACACGAGTTGGCGGAGGCAGACGAGGTCGCCAGAGCCTTGCAGGTGATGCCGCGTGGCCAGCTCCGCGTCTTTGGCCAGACGGGAGTCGGGCGTTTCATCGCGCCGGTCGTGGCCGATTTTCTCGGCCGGTATTCCGATGTATCGGTCGATCTGCGAACCGGCGACACGATGATCGACTTGGTGCAGGAGGGATTTGACCTGGCGATTATGCCCTACGTTCCGCCCGATACGACCCTTCTGCGGCGCCGTCTGGCGGGTTGGCGTTACATGCTGTGCTGCTCACCCGCATATCTCCAAAAGCACCCCATCCCGCGTACCCCCGCCGACCTCACGGATCATAACTGTCTACTCTACACCTACTCGGTGTTCGGCCGCGACTGGCCTTTTATCGATGCCGGCGGTAACCGAGTGCTCGCTCGCGTTTCGGGCAATATCGTTACCAACAGCGTCGAGATGATGCGCACGGCAGTGCTTGCGGGTCTCGGGTGGTGGCTGGTACCGCGTTATATTGTTGCTGATCTCCTGACG
The DNA here is from genome assembly GCA_030044345.1 of Acetobacteraceae bacterium. GTDB lineage: Bacteria > Pseudomonadota > Alphaproteobacteria > Acetobacterales > Acetobacteraceae > JAKAWQ01. Next base: position 4,931 of record JASHVY010000473.1, read on the forward strand.
TCCGGAGCGCTGGTGCCGGTGGTGCTCGAGTACGAGAACCCCGAGCAGGAGATCGTGGCACTCTATCCGCACCGACGGCATATGACCGCGAAGCTGCGCATTTTCCTTGATATGCTCATCAACCGATTTTCCGGAGAGCAGCGCTGGCTCGACACCATCGGCGGTCAGTAGTACTCGAGTGACTGCTTCTGGCGCGCCGTTCAAGGACTGGGTTTTGCTTGGCGCCCTGGAGAGGATTCGGCGCAGGCTTGGGGCGTCCGACGACGGCGACGGACAGATGGTCAAGATTCTCGCCGCCGTGCTCACCGACGGCATGCCGGAAGTCGGGGCAGCCTGCGCCCAGGCTGTCGTACTCCCGTTTGGGGGAGTGGAAAAAAGCTGGTCTTCAGGCAGCGAGCGGGAGATCGCTTGCGGATTTGAGGCGACCGTCCAGCACTGTGGCTCGAACGGTCGCGACGCAGTGAGCTCCCTGAGGAGAGAGGGTGTCAGATTCTTTGTGTGAGTTAGGCGAGTGGGTTCCAGTATGATTGAGGAGGGATACCCACGATGCCAGAGATCAAGCCTGAGCTATTGGATGAACTGCTCTCTGGGGTTACGAGCCCGGAGGACCTGACGGGAGATAGCAGCCTTTTCAAACAGTTGAAGAAGGCGCTGATGGAGCGAACTCTTGGAGCGGAGTTGACGCACCATCTGGGCTACGAGAATGGCGACGCTGCGGGCCGAGGCAGCGGCAACAGCCGCAACGGCTATTCGGAGAAGACGGTGCTGACGGAGGACGGCGCGGTCGAACTGGAGATCCCGCGCGATCGGGCCGGCACCTTCGAGTCGCAGCTGGTGCCCAAGGGCGTGAC
>JASHVY010000474.1 GCA_030044345.1 Acetobacteraceae bacterium
ATTTTCGATGCATGCGGTGCACGTATCGACGATCTGCCCATCACTCCGGAAAAAGTGCTGCGCGCACTCGATGCGGCCGCGCTAGCCGCGCAGCCATGAACGCACTGCAACACGGCGTCATCGACGCCCATCACCACATCTGGCGACGGGAAGATCTGCCGTGGCTCATCGGTCCGATGGTCCCCCGCATCTTCGGCTCTTATGAAGCCATCCGCCGCGACTATCCAATCGCCGAGTTCCGCTCGGAGGCGGAGACGGCGGGTGTGGTCTCCTCCATCTATGTGCAGACGAACTGGCGGCCCGAGGATGCCGTGCGCGAGGTGGCGTGGGTGGAAAGCGCCGCTACCGATCCGTCATGGCCTTCTGCCGTCGTCGGCTTCTGCGATCTCGGCCATCCAGGCGCACCGCTCGTCCTCGATCGGATGCGCGCGGCATCGTCGCGCCTTCGTGGCATCCGCCAGCAACTCCATTGGCACGAGAACCCGGAATACCGTTTCGCTCCGCGACCAGACGTGATGGCAGATCCGCAGTGGCGAAAGGGGCTTGCCGCGGTCACCGATCGTGGCCTCCTCTTCGAACTGCAGGTGTTCATTGGACAGGCCGAACAGGCCGCGGCGCTGCTTCGCGATTTTCCCTCCACGTGTTTCGTGCTGGCTCATGCCGGCATGCCGGAAGATATGTCAGCCATGGGTTTCCGCGCCTGGCGGGAAGGGCTCGCCCGGCTCTCCGACCATCCCAATCTTGCGACAAAGCTGTCAGGCCTGGGCACATTTGTTCACCGCAATGATCCGGATCTCATCGGACGTATCGTGCACGAGGCGCTGGCCCTCTTCGGACCAGAGCGTTGCCTATTCGGTTCGAATTTTCCTGTCGAAAAGCTGTGGACCGACTATCGAAGCCTGCTTGCGGCATACCTCGCCGCCCTCGCAGGGCAGACCGCCGAAACACGGGATGCAGTGCTCTCCGGCAATGCAAGACGCCTCTACAGCATGGCGGATTCATGCTCTTCGCCTGCGTCTGCCGCAGACGCGCTGCCTTGACAGCGCGCTCGGGCGGCCCCTAAACTGGATATGTATAATTGTAAACAAAAAAGTCCTGCGGAGGAAACATGTCAATGGAAACGGATCCGGCAGCGGAGGTCGGGGCCGCACTTGCTGGCCGGAAACAAAACCGGGTCGGAAGGCGGCGCCTCATCCAGAGCTCGGCCGCGCTCGGTGCGGCGGTACTCGCCTGTCCGCGCTACGCCTTCTCCCAGAGCGAGAAGGCGAGCCCCCTCGCCGGCAAGTCAATCCATATGCAGATCCTGGGCGTTGCCGGTTGGCTGCCGAGCAAGCTCGGCGTGGACATGTCGCCGGAATTCGCAAAATACGCGAAGGACAAGTACGGATACGATGTGAGCTTCTCTTTTGCCGATGCTCCCTTCGGCACATTGTTTCAGAAAGCGGCAACATCGCTCGCCACGCGCAGCCAGGAATACAACATCATCATCAGCGACAGCCAGTGGCTCGGCGCCCTTGCGACACCGAAATGGATTGTCCAGATCAACGACATCATTGCCAAGAACCCTGAGCTGAACATCAAATGGTGGTCGCCCTCGATTCATTCGAGCTACCAGGTGTTTCCCGACGGCACCAACAAGCTCTGGGGCTTCCCCCAGGTCGGCGACGTCTATGGCATCTTCATCCGCAAGGACATCCTCGAGGGGCCGGGAGAAGCCGATGCATTCAAGGCCAAGTACGGCCGCCCCCTTCCCACCACTTGGGAAGCGTTCGAGGCGATGGACTATGAGGATTGGACCGACTTCATCACCTTCTTCAATCGCCCGGAAAAAGGTTATTACGGGTTGGCGGCGCAATATTCGCGCGAATATGATGCGGCGAGCTGCCCGACCATGTCCGTCATGCGCTCGCTCGGCGGCGATGTCTGGGATCCGAAAACCGGCCAGGTTCAAGGCATCCTGGATACTCCGTCCAACGCGCACGCGATGGAGCTTTACAAGGCCTGGCTGAAATTCCAGCCGCCGGGCGCCACCAACTACTTCATCGCCGAGGTGATCGACGCCTTCACCCAGGGCAAGGTGTTTGCCGCCTGGCAGTGGGTCGCCACCGGCGCCACCATGATCCCGGCAAGCCTCAAGGACAAGGTGATCGTCGTGCCGCCCCCTTCCTTCAAGCGTGCGGACGGCTCACGCGTGCGAAATTATATCATCGGCGGCCAACCCTGGGTGATCAATGCCTTCAACGATCCTGAGCATATGCAGGTCGCAATCGACTTCATGAAATGGTGGTACCTGCCCGAGACGTCGCACGAATACCTGATGCGGGGCGGCATGCCGTGTGACTACGCAACCTGCTCGCGGCCGGACTTCGACGGCATCAACCCATGGAACCGCACCTACAAGTACATGCTGTTGCGCAGCTCGGATTTTTGGCACGACCCAAAATATTCCGAGATGCTGTCGGATCAGCAGGACGCCTTCACAGGCTACTACACGGGCCAGATCAAGGATCCGTTGCATGCCCTGCAATGGGTCGCCTGCCAGCAACAGAAGATCCTCTACGACGAGGGAACGGCCGTGAAGGCGCCCACAGGGGCCTGCGCGGGCATCAGGCTCTGATCACATGGCGGGAAGCGCGGAGGCCGCAGCATCCACGTCTTCCCGCCGCACGCTGGCGCGCGGTCCGCGACGGGGGCTTCTGGCCTTCCTGGGACGGCGGGAGGTGCTGCCCACCGTCTTGATCGCGCCGGTCCTCATCTTCTTCATTATCTGGAACACAATCCCGACGCTCTGGTTGCTCGGCCTCAGCTTCTACCGATTTTCTCTCACCAGCGGACGGCCACCCATCTATTCGGGGTTCTACAATTTTACGAGCATCCTGAACGACAGCTCGACCTGGTTCGATCTCAGCCGCACCTTCATCTTCGTCGTCCTTGCGGTCGGCATCGAAACCATTGCCGGCGTGCTCTTAGGCCTCCTCTTCTGGGGCAGCGAGCGGCTGCCCGGCCGTCGCGTGGCCCTGACATTGCTGTTCGCGCCCATGGTAGTGACGCCGGTCGCCGCCGGCACCTTCTGGCGCCTGATCTATGATCCCACTTTCGGCGTCCTCAACTGGTTCATTCGCTCGCTGGGCCTGCCCGCCGTCCGCTTCCTGAGTGACGCCAATGTCGCCTTCGGCGCGGTGCTCGCCGTCGATGTCTGGATGTGGACGCCATTCATGGTCCTGATGATGCTGGCAGCCCTCGCCTCGGTGCCGAAGGCGGAGCTCGAAGCGGCGGAGATCGACCGCCTGACATGGTTCCAGCGCTTCCGCCTGGTGATCCTCTACCACGGCAAGTTCATCCTGATGCTCGGCATCCTCCTGCGCACGATCGACGCCTTCAAGACAATGGACCTGATCTTCGACATGACCTTCGGCGGACCGGGCACAGCCACTCAGCTCATCGCTATCAGCCTGTTCCGCAGCGCCTTCGAATCCTTCAACATGGGCAGCTCCTCCGCCCTGGCCGTGGTGTTGCTTCTGATCTCGATCGCCTTTACCGCAACGTTTCTGTACGTTCTCTATCTCAGAGAGCGAAGGACGGCCGACGCATGAGCGAACGGGTTCGCGAAAGCCTCTACCATGCCCTCCTGTGGCTGGTGTCGCTCATCTTTTTTGCCCCCGTTTTCTGGATCGCGCTCTCCTCGTTCAAGACCGCGCCGCAAATCCTGGCGGTGCCACCGCTCCTGTTCTTCCGCCCAACCCTGGCGAATTATGCTCGGCTCCTGGCCGAGCCAGCCTTCCAGCATCATTTCTTCAACAGCGTTGCCCTCTCCGTCCTCGCCGTGCTGGTCGCGGTCGCAGTCTCCTTTCTTGCGGCCTTCGCCTTCTCGCGCTTTCGGCCCGCAGCCACCAACTTCCTGATGTTCCTCCTGCTCTCGATCCGCATGCTGCCCGGCTCCGCCGCGATACTCCCTGTCTATCTCATGTATGTCGCGTTCGGCTGGAAAGACAGCTTCGTGGGAATGACCCTCTTCTACGCGATGTTCTCCATCCCCTTCTCGGTCTGGATCCTCAAAGGTTTCATCGACGGCGTCTCACCCCGGTTCGACGAGACGGGCCTCGTCAATGGCGCCTCCTGGTTCAGCATCATCACGCGGCTTACGCTGCCGCAGGTCTTTCCCGGCGTGGTGGCCGCCCTCATCTTCAATTTCATCTTTGTCTGGAATGAGTTTCTGTTCAATTACATCATCGGTGGCATCAATACCTCGAACATTCCCGTGATGCTGGCCACCGGCCTTTCCAACGGCGGCGGCATCGACTGGACATTCCTCTCCTCCCTTACCACGGTCTATATCCTGCCGCCGATCCTGATGGTCTATTTCTTTCAGCGCTATCTGCTGGTCGGCATGACCTTCGGCACCGTGCGAGGAGAGGTCTGAGTCCGTGGAAGGCCGTCTTCTCCCTCGTATCGAGCTCGGGCTGATCTTTCTGATGATCGTGGGCTTCGTGCTGATCGCCCAGCAATGGAGCTTCGTGCTTTACCAGCTCGGCCTTCTTACCGTCATCGGCGCGACCATCCTCAACATTGCCGTCGGCAATGTCCCCCGTGCTGCGCGAGGCTGGCGGGCATTCCGGGCGGTCGTCATCATCCTCGCCGTGACCGCCGCCGTGTTCGTCATCGGCATCCTGCTCGTGCCCTATCTCGCCCAGCTCGGGCAGTAGCCCATGAGCCACATCCGCTTCGAAGGCATCGGCAAGTCCTATCGTGGCAGGCCCGCGCTCGAGATGATCAACCTCGACGTGGAACCGTCCAGCCTTACGGTTTTCTGCGGCCCACCAGGATCCGGCAAATCGGTGCTGATGCGGATCCTGATCGGACTCGAAGCTCCATCGGCGGGCCGCATTCTCAGCAATGGGCAGGACATTACGCGACTGACCGCCGCCGAGCGCTCGATCGGCTACGTTCCGCAATCCTTTGCTCTTTTCCCGCATATGAGCGTGTTCGACAATATTGCCTATCCCATGATGCTGCAGGGCGTTCCGCGGGCAGAGATCACCTCGCGCGTCGATCAGGCTGCCGAAATGCTTCGCATCCGCCCCCTCCTCTCGAAGCGGCCGAGCCAGCTTTCCGGCGGCGAGAAGCAGCGAGCGGCCATCGCCCGCGGCATTCTCAAGAACGCGGACATCTTCATTCTCGATGATCCGCTGGTCGGTCTCGATTTCAAGTTGCGCGAGAGCCTCATGGAGGATCTCAAGGACATGCGGACCGAAATCGATGCCACCTTTCTCTATGTCACGGCCGATCCGCTCGAGGCATTGACAATGGCCGAGCATCTCGTGGTCATGGATCAGGGCCACCTCATCGAAGCCGGGCCGGTCGACACGGTGTACTACGATCCGACCCGCCTCCGGGCTGCCGAGCTCGTCGGATTCCCCCGCTGCAACATCCTGCCCGGGCGCCTGGATATGCCTGGTGCGATATGTACCACCGCCCTCGGCGCGCTTCAGGTCTCTCTTCAGGATGGCGCAGCGGCGACGGAAACGATGGTGGCGATCCGGCCAGAGGATATCGCTCCGGCCGCCTCCGATTCCGCGCCGCTCGGGGTTGGAGAGGTGACGCTCGTCGAGAATCTCGGCTCCGAGGCCGTCGTTTATGTCCGGTTCGGGGAAACGACCCTGGTCACGACGATTTCCGCCGGGGCCACAGCCCATGTCGATCTCGGCGATCCCTTTCCCTTCATGATCCGGCCTGGCGCCCCGATCGTGTTCGAACGCGAGAGCGGGTGGCGTATCGGACGCGCCTCACCTGTGCTTGCAGGAACGCGAAATGACTGACGTCCGCGTGGAAAGATTGCGCCGTCAGTTCGGCTCGCTCATTGCGGTCAAGGATCTTTCATTCGTTTTTCCCCAGGAATCGGTGACGTGCTTGCTCGGTCCCTCCGGTTGCGGCAAGACCACGCTTCTGCGGATGATCGCCGGGCTCGAACGCCCGAGCGCCGGAACCATTCTCTTCGGGAATCGCAACGTGACAGCGCTCGCCGCCCGCCGGCGGGATGTGGCGATGGTGTTCCAGTATCCGGTCATGTACCGCACACTGAATGTCATCGAGAATATCGAGCTGCCGCTTGCCAATGACCGCACGCTCGCGCCAGCGGAGAGGCGCCGCAGGGTGGAAGAGGTGATCGAAATCCTGGAGCTGGGCCAAGCACGCCGACTGCATATCGACCGCCTTGATCTCGGCTCCCGCCAGAAGGTTGCCGTGGGCCGTGCCATCGCCCGGCGTGCCGCCGTCACGCTGTTCGACGAACCGACAACGAATGTCGAAGTCCATGCGAAACTCGCGCTCATCCGGGCCTTCAAGGAGTTGCGCCGGCATGTGAAGCAAACGATCGTCTATGTCACGCATGACCAGACGGAAGCGATGACTCTCGCCGATCAGATCGCGCTCATGCACGCCGGAGAGATCGTGCAATGCGCGCCGCCACGCGAGCTGTATGAGCAGCCGAACAGCGAATTCGGGGGCTGGTTCCTGGGCAATCCCGGCATGAATTTCTTGAGCGCGCAGCCCGCGCAGGGAGGTGGGATCGTGGTGGATGGCGTGCCCTTCCCTCTTGTCGTGCCGCATGGC
>JASHVY010000475.1 GCA_030044345.1 Acetobacteraceae bacterium
CGCGAAAGATCGCCGATCGAACGTCCCTCGAACGAGATTCGACCTTGCGCCGCCTCGAGGCCCAGCAGGGCAAGCCCGATCGTCGTCTTTCCCGAACCCGATTCACCCACCAGACCCAGCGTCTCTCCCTGTCGCACAGCGAGTGAAACACCATCCACCGCGCGCACCTCGCCCACCTGGCGGCGAAGCAGCCCGGCACGGATCGAAAAATGGACATGCAGGTCCGAAGCCTCGAGCAGCGGCGCATCGCCGTGCGGCCGGCTCGTCGGGCTCCCCCGTGGCCGGGCCGCGAGCAGCGCCCGGGTATAGGCATGACGGGGCAAGAGAAAAATCTGCTTGCTGCTTCCCATTTCGACGACATGCCCGCCCTGCATCACGGACACCCGGTCGGCCATGCGCCGGACGATGGAAAGATCATGCGTGATCAGGAGAAGGGCGAGGCCGCGGGCCTTCTTCTCGGCCTCCAGCAGCTCGAGAATCTGGGCCTGGATGGTGACATCGAGCGCGGTGGTCGGCTCGTCGGCGATGAGCAGCGCAGGATCGTTGGCGAGCGCCATCGCGATCATCACGCGCTGGCGCTGCCCGCCCGAGAGCTGATGCGGAAAAGCGTCGATGCGCCTGGCCGCATCGGCAAAGCCCGCGGCGCGCAGCAGCGCCTCGACCCGCGCGCGCAAGGCCGCCCCGCGAATCGGCCGATGCAGCCGGATTGCCTCGGCAACCTGGCGGCCGATGCGATGCAGCGGATTGAGGCTGCTCATCGGCTCCTGAAAAATCATTCCCGCCGCGTCGCCGCGCAGCCGGCGGAGCGCGGCGGCATCGGCGCGCGTCACGTCCTGGCCATCCAGCACGATGCGGCCGGCCACCTGCCTTGCTCCGCCCGGCAGAAGCCCGAGAAGCGAAAGCGCGGTCAGTGTCTTGCCGGATCCGGACTCCCCCACGATCGCCAGGGTCTCGCCCCGCTCCAGCGTGAAGGAAACATCCTCGACCACGGTTCGCGCACCGAACGCAACCGAAAGGCCGGACACCTCGAGAAGACTCACGGCCGGGTCTTGCGCGGATCGAAAGCGTCGCGCACCGCCTCGCCGACGAAGATCAGGAGCGCCAGCGTCCCGCCCAGCACGATGAAGGCCGTGATGCCGAGCCAGGGCGCCTGGAGATTGTTCTTCGCCTCCGTCACCAGCTCACCGAGGGAAGGCGAGCCCGGCGGCAGGCCGAAGCCGAGGAAATCGAGGCTGGCGAGCACCGTCACCGAGCCGGACAGGATGAAGGGAAGAAAGGTCAGCACCGCGACCATCGCGTTCGGCAGCACGTGACGCCACATCACCACCACGTCGGAAACGCCAAGCGCCCGCGCGGCACGGACATATTCGAGATTGCGGCCACGCAGGAACTCCGCCCGCACCAGGCCGGTGAGCGTCATCCAGCTAAAGAGGAGAAGAAAGACGAGCAGCACCCAGAAGGAAGGGGTGATGATGCTGGAAAGAATGATGAGCAGGAAAAGCTGCGGCATGCCCGACCAGATCTCGATCCCGCGCTGCCCGAGAAGATCCGTAAGGCCGCCATAGAATCCCTGCAGCGCTCCCGCGGCGATGCCGACGGCGGAAGAGAGGATGGTGAGCGTGAACCCGAACAGAACCGAAATGCGGAACCCATAGATCACGCGGGAGAGCACATCCCGCGCCTGATCATCCGTGCCGAGCCAGTTCTGCCAGGTGGGCGGGCTCGGCGCCGGCGAGGGCAGGTTGTTTACGATGGTATCGTAATGATACGGAATGAGCGGCCAGAGCATCCAGCCATGCGCGCGAACCGCCGCCGCAACCGCGGGGTCGGTGTAGTCGGTGTCCGTCGGCAGAAAGTCGGGGCCGAAATCGGTGCCGGGATAATTGACCAGCACGGGGAAATACCACCGCCCGCGATACTCCATGATCAGGGGACGGTCATTGGCGACGAGCTCGGCGAAGAGCGAGACGATGAAGAGAACGAGAAAGATCCAAAGACAGACGACACCGCGCCGGTTGGCGCGGAAGGCGATGATCCGCCTCCGGGTGAGCGGTGAGAGCCTCACCGCCGCACCTCGAAATCGATCCGCGGATCGATCACGGTATAGAAAAAATCGCCGATGATCTGCAGCACCAGCCCGACCAGCGTATAGATATAGAGCGTGCCGAACATCACCGGATAATCGCGCTGCACGGCGGCCTCGAAGCCGAGCAGCCCCAGGCCGTTGAGCGAGAAGATGATCTCGATCAAAAGCGCGCTCGTGAAAAGAATGCCGACGAAAGCCTGGGGGAAGCCCGCCACCACCAGCAGCATGGCATTGCGGAAGACATGCCCGTAGAGCACGCGGCGCTCGGAGGCACCCTTGGCCCGCGCCGTGACCACGTACTGCTTGCCGATCTCCTCGAGGAAGCAGTTCTTGCTGAGCATGGTGAGGCTCGCAAACCCGCCGAGCGTCATCGCAACGACCGGCAGCACCATGTGCCAGAGATAATCGGCCGCGCGGGCGGGCCAGGCAAGCTGCGACCAGTCCGCGCTGACAAGGCCGCGCAACGGAAACCACTGCACGAACGAACCGCCGGCAAAGAGAACGATGAGAAGAATGGCGAGCAGGAATCCCGGCACCGCATAGCCGAGCAGCACCGCCGTCGTGCTCGCGACATCGAACCGGCTACCGTCCCGCACCGCCTTGCCGATGCCGAGCGGAATGGACACCAGATAAATGAGCAGCGTGGACCATAAGCCGAGCGAGATCGAGACAGGCATCCGATCGAGCACCAGCTTCAGCACCGGCTGATCGAGGAAGAAACTGCGGCCGAGATGAAAGGTCGCGTAATTGCGCAGCATATCGACGAAGCGCGTGAGCGGCGGCTTGTCGAAGCCGAACATCTTGCGAATCTGCGCGATCAGATGCGGATCAAGCCCCTGCTGGCCGCGATAAAGGCCCGGCCCCGCCGCCTCCGGCGCCCCCTGCCCCGTCACCCCGGACAACAGAGCCGCCTGACCCTTGAACCGGGCGATCATCTCCTCGACCGGCCCGCCCGGCGCCAACTGCACCACAAAAAAATTGATGGCGATGATCCCGAACAAGGTCGGAATCACCAGCAAAATCCGCCGCAGCAAATAAGCCGCCATCACACGCCCCCGATGTCGCCCATGCTGGCACACCGAAAGGAAGGCAAGGGGCTCCGCCCCTTGACCCCGCCAAGGGCTGAGCCCTTGGAACCCTTCCTTGGCGGCGGCAGAGGGCCCCAGGCCCTGGTGGGGGTCCAGGGGGCAAAGCCCCCTGGCCTTCTTCGGCGTAGCAGCATGGGTGGCATCGAATCTAAAGGCCGGCGCGGCGGGCTTTGTCGGTGGCCTCGGCGAGTTTTTCGTCGATCCACCATGCGTCGAAGACGTAGCCGGAGCGGACGGGCTCGGTCGGGAAGCCGAAGCGGTTCCAGTAGGCGAGGTTGAAATAGTCCGAGTGCCATTGGGGCACGACGTACCAGCCCCAGAGCAGCACGCGGTCGAGGGCATGGGCGGCGGCGAGGAGCGTGTCTCTGTCTTGCGCGTCGATCAGCTTCTCCACCAGGGCATCGACAACCGGGGAGCAGACGCCCATCAGGTTCTCGCTGCCCGGCGTGTGCGCGGCCGCGCAGGTCCAGAAATCGCGCTGCTCGTTGCCCGGAAGATCGGATTCCGGGAAGACCGTGATCGTCATATCGAAATCGAAATTGTTCATCCTCTGCTGGTACTGGGCCGGATCGATGACCCGCACCGAAGCGATGATGCCGAGCCGTTTGAGCCAGGCGGCGTAGGGAAGCGAGATGCGTTCGAAGGTCGGGTCGGGAAGCAGGATCTCGAAGCTGAAGGGTGTGCCGGCCTGGTTCACCAGTCGTCCGCCGGCGACATGCCAACCCGCCTGCTCCAGCATGTGGAACGCGGCGACGAGCTGTTTCCCGTTGTTGCCCGAACCGTTGGTGACCGGCAGCGTGAAAGGCTTGGTGAAGACTTCGGCGGGGAGATCCTTGCGATAGGGTTCGAGCAGCGCGAGCTCCGCGCCTTGCGGGAGGCCGGAGCAGGCGAGGTCGCTGTTGGAGAAGTAGCTCAGCGAGCGCGCATAGAGGCCGTAGAAAAGATTTTTGTTTTCCCATTCGAAATCGAATGCCCAGGTCATCGCCTGGCGCACGCGGCGATCGGCGAAGAGGGCGCGGCGCGTGTTCATCGCGAACCCCTGCATGCCGGTGGGCAGGTGGTAGCGAACGCGCCGCAGCGCGACGAGGCCGCGCTTGACCGCCGGAAAATCATAGCCGGTGGCCCAGTTCTTCGAGACATTCTCATTGCGGAAATCGATGCTGCCGGCCTTGAAGGCCTGGAAGGCAACCGTGTCGTCCTGGAAATATTCCATCTGGATGGTGCCGAAATTGTAGAGCCCGCGTGCCGTCGGCCGGTTGGCGGCCCAGTAATTCTCGTCCCGCTGATAGGTGACCGAGCGGTTGAAGGCGAAGGCGGCGATACGGTACGGCCCGGAGCCGAGAGGCGGCTCGGAAAGGGGCGAGGAAAAATCCCGATGGGCGAAGAAGCGGGCGGGCAGGACCGGAAGCTCGCCGAGGATCAGCGGCAATT
>JASHVY010000476.1 GCA_030044345.1 Acetobacteraceae bacterium
AGCACACCAACGACTGCACCAGATAAGCTCGTCATGCCACCGACAATAAGCATTGCCAGCGTAATAAAAGTCATATCTAGCCAAAAAACATCCACGGCAACCGTGCCAAGATAGTCACCGTAAAGCGATCCTCCGACTCCCACAAAGAAGGCACTGAGTACAAAAGCCAATAATCTCTCCCAGTAAATCCGAACACCGCAGGCGCGAGCCGCTACTTCATCTTCGCGCGCAAGGCGCACCGCCAACCCCCAGCGGGTGTTTTGGTAGACCCAGGCGACAACGATTGACGCCGCCGCCCATGCGAGAACAACCCAATTGTCGACGTACATAGGTAACCCTATCACTGAACTGTGTCCGCTCGTCATAGAATCCCAGTTTTCGAACGAAATCCTAACAACGGCAAGAAGTGCAAATGTAGCGATAGATGCAGCAACTCCAGAGAGTCGCATAATGGCACTCCCCGAGACAAAAGCGAACAGGCTTGCCAGCAAGCCGGATCCAATAGCGGCGGGGAGGACGGGCACGTTCGTGTGCTGGATCAGTTCGGGTAAACCCGGCATAAACTCGCCTTTAAGACCCGGACAACAACTCTGCCATGCTGCGGCATAGGCTCCGATCAGCATGAAGCTAATATGCCCAAATGATACAACACCCGACATGCCAACGAATATGTAGAGACCAACGACGACTACGAGATAAATACCGGCCTCAGTCGCTGCCCGCTGCACGGGCAGGCTTCCAAAAACGGAAACCGTGATGGATATGACCGTTAGTAGGGCAATCAAAGCCACCGGGGTACGCAACTTCGCAACCATTTGAGACAACGGCTGGACCTCCGCCTAAATTCGTTCTATTGTGTTACGAGATCGAATTAGTCCATGTGGGCGGAACAGTAGCACCAAGATCACAGCTGCGAATAAAAACGCATCACGTGCGGCCCGAAGATCGGCCGGAAGCAAAGCCTGAAGCGCCACACTGAACATGCCGATTAAGTAGCCGCCCAACACCGCGCCGGGCAAACTTCCCATGCCGCCGATCACGGTTGCCACGAAGGCAACGATAACAAGTGGGACACCCATCCGGAAATCTAAGACACCGTCCTTGGCGACTACGAGAAGTGAGATCACAGCGGCAAGAAGCCCGGTGATCGCGAAAGCGATCGCTATGACACGATCCGCGCGCACGCCGAGTAAACGCGCCATGCGAAAATTCTCTGCGGCGGCAAGCATTTGAATTCCAACTATCGTGTATCGAAGAAACAGCCAGAGCGCGGTGACGAGCACGAATCCAGTCGCGACCGTCACGATGTCGATAATGGCTATATGCAATCCAATAATGTCCAGCGGTGATATGAACTCGGGCAAGATGTTGACGGACTTAGGTCGTCCGCTGTGGACAAATAGAATGAAATTCTGAAGAAAGTAGCTCACTGCGAATGACGAGACGAGTAGGGTTGCCGGTGTAGCCTCGCGTTTCCGCAAGGGTCGAAATGCGATCCTTTCAGTGGCAATTGCGAGCAAAACTACTACCGCGATAATCGAGATGACCATAAGCGGGATAGGAAAGTCTCCTATGAACTTCTGTGCTACGGTCGAGCCGGAGGGAATCACCAGAGCATACGCACCAAAGGTGATGTACTCTCCGTAGGCGAAATTGATCATGCGCATGATCCCAAAGATCAGTCCGATGCCCAGCGCGCAAAGGGCGTACAGACTGCCGAGACTAAGCGCGTCCACGAGATTTTGGACGAGGTGCATTATCCACTGCCGTCTGGTGAGGCAGCCGTCAAACCAAAATAGGCGTCATTGAGGTTCTCATCGCTCGCAAGGTCGGAACTTCTACCAGAGGTTCTAATAACACCTGAAGCCATAACGTACACGCGATCACTCATATCGAGGGCGCGCGTCATACTTTCCTCGACAATTAGGAAGGTTAACCCAGACCGCCGTAGATCGCTGATGATTTCGTAAATCTGACCGATGATTTTCGGGGCAAGGCCCAAGGATGGTTCATCCAGGAGAAGGAGCTGCGAACGGGACATCAGGGCACGAGCAATCGCAAGTTGCTGTTGCTCTCCTCCGGAGAGGCTTCCAGCCAGAGATTTTGCGCGCTCACGTAAAATAGGCAGTTGCTGAAAAATCCTCTCTAAGTCGTTCCGAACTTCAGCACGCGAGTCCCGACTGGAGGCACCAAGGTAGAGGTTTTCCTCAACTGTCAAACGATTAAAGATGTGTCGGCCTTCCGGGACAAGAGAAATGCCTCGCCTTGCGATCGCCTCCGGCACCGTGCCGCCGATTTCTCGGCCATCCAATCGAATGCTACCTGAGGTCAAGGGGATAGCCCCAGCAATGGCCAACAAAAGAGAGGATTTTCCGGCCCCGTTGGGGCCGGTCACACACACCAATTCGCCTGTGTCGACGTGCAGGGAAACGCCACGAACGGCGGCAATGCGTCCGTAGTGTATTACCAGGTTTTCAATTTTTAGATGCATATGGTACAACAATCGAGGTGCCGAGATAGGCCCGTATTACCTCGGGGTCGCAGCGTACTTTCTCGGCCTCCCCCTCACTAATCGTCTTCCCTCCATCCAGAACATGGAGGGTGTGGCATACTCGCATTACAACTCGCATATTATGCTCGATTAATAAAACTCCGCAGCCGAATCGCTTTGGAATAGCGCTAATTAGCAACGCAAGGTCATCAGATTCGGCCTCATTAAGGCCGGCCGCGGGCTCATCGAGCAAGAGAAAACGGGGGGACATCGCGAGAGCGCGTGCGATACCTACTCGGCGCTCTGCCCCATATGGGAGCGCAGAGGCACGGACGCTCGACTGGTCAATCAAGCCAACCCATTCGAGGACGTCGACCGTAACATCGTTGGCTCGTTGGATTGAGAGGCCGCGGCCGATCGCCCCGGCGATCACGTTTTCCCAAACCGTAAGAGTCCGGAAGAGGCGAACGCCCTGGAAAGTTCGCGCGACGCCACTTCGGGCAACCACGTGGGCGGGCCAGCGGAGCATGCTTTCCCCGCCAATCCGAACTTCTCCGAAGCTAGGCCTTTGCAGACCCGAGAGGACATTCACGAGCGTTGTCTTGCCCGCGCCGTTTGGGCCGATCAGGCCGAGAATTCTAGCGGGCCGAACAGTGATGTTCACGCGATCCAGCGCCAGCAATCCCCCAAACCGGACCGAGATCTCACACGCCGTCAAGGGCAGCGCATTGTCGCAGGCCACCATCGCGGAATCAGTTTGGTTAGCGGAGAGCCCGGTCCCGAACCGCACTAAGTCCAAGGGTTGCCTAACCGTGCGAAAGCACTCCGCCGATCTGCTCTAACGGGCCCACCACTGCACTACCTCATGCTTCCGCGGATCATAATACCCTACAGGCACAGCCTTGCCTTCATGGAAGCCGATAATGATCATTGGGCGGTCCAAATTTGTATGGAGCGTCGGGGTGAAAGTTGTCAGACCAGCAAGTAGCGGCACGTCCCGGAACCCCTCCAATTGTCGCAGGACGGTATCGGAATCGAATGTGCCTGCTCTTCTGACCGCAATCGCCCAGGCCTCGACGACCGAGTAACCTGTGACAGCCTGCCCGGTCGATGGCGGGTGACCATAGGCAGCCTGAAAATCATGAACGAACTTTTGCACGTCAGGACGCGGATCATCGCCGCGTGCTGACGAATAGGAGTCGT
>JASHVY010000477.1 GCA_030044345.1 Acetobacteraceae bacterium
GCGCACCGTCGCGGCAAGAAGCGCCAGGCCCCGCGCGGGGTCGAGTGATCCGGGCGGTGATCGACACCAACGTGCTGGTTTCGGGCCTGCTCTCGTCGGCCGGCAACGAGGCGCTGATCGTACTGGCCGTCCATCAGGGCCTGATCCGCCCCTGTTTCTCGGAGGAGATCCTGGCCGAGTATGCCGAAGTGCTGGCACGCTCGAAATTCGCGTTCCCGCCGGACGAGATCGCCGCTGTGCTGGCAATGTTCCGCAGCACGGGGGAGTGCATTGTCCCCGCATTGTCCTCGCCGGCGCGGTGCCCGATCTGCCGGACCCCGACGACGCCAAGTTCCTGCACTGCGCCGAGACCGCCGCCGCCGAATACATCGTCACAGGCAACAGACGGCACTTTCCACGAGCGACCGAGGAGCCGCCGCGCATCGTCAGCGCTGGCGAGCTGCTCGAGCGCATCACCCTCGAAATCTGACCGCGCCATGCAGCACAAGGAATTTCGGATCGGCGAGACGTTCTGGTGCAGCGGGAGAGAATGACGCTGCACCGATGTCGGCACGCGCACCGTCATCGCCATCCGCATCGACAGCGTGAGTGTGGGAAGTCCCTCACCCGAGCTGCGGCGGACGCTCGGCCAGGCAGAAGCTGAAGCCGAGAGCTGGTTCAATGGGCCGCCCTATGCAGTGGTCGAGCATGTCTTCGACGAAGACAGCATCAAGGGTTGCATGCTGGAGCCGCCGCCGGTGGAGGCCGACATGCCGTTTCTGGGGGGAACGTTGTCGGCGACTGCGCGGCGCTGGTTCGCCGAGGTGTCAACCGGCAAATTTCTTATGACCGCGGTCAAGGAAGAAAGACGCACTTGGTCAGCCGCGCGAGCGAATAGCGGTGTTCTAATAGGTTCAAGACTGAGCCAGAGGCCAGGGCGCCGGGGTATGATCGACGGTTGGGCAGTTTCTTATGCGCGGATTGGATAGCGCCTGCTGAGTGTTCGTCGTCGAGGAGCCTCCCCCGCAAAGAATCCCTGACAGTCCCCAATGCGATCTTATAACGTCATCAAACACGGGGTGCAGACCGCTAAGTCGATAATCCCCTGCATGCTCAAAGCCTGGTAGCTAGCACAGTAGCGATCAGCGACTCCGACGTGTGACCTGCGACACTGCCTTCCTCTGCTATCTGACCATCTCGCACGATGTAGAAGCGCTCGCAGAGATCGATGACATGGCCGTAGTTGTGAAGAATGACGATTACAGACACACCCTCGGCGTGAAGGTTCCTCACGACGTCGATTACGGTCTGTGCTTCACGCACTCCGACTGCGGCCAGAGGCTCGTCCAACAACAGCACCCGGTCGTTTGTCTGGACAACTCTAGCAATGGCGACGGCGGCGCGTTGGCCTCCAGACAAAGTGCCCACTGGCTGCTCAAGGCTCGGGAGCTTGACACCGACCCGCTCTATTAGGTCCTCCGCCGCGCGGCGCATGGCTCGCCGTCGGAGTACTCTAATTGGTCCACTAGTCGTAGCCTCCCTATTCAAGAAGATATTCTCTACAATCGAAAGTTGATCGACAAGTGCCAGATCCTGGTAAATGATGTCGATGCCGAGTGAACGCGCGTGTTGGACATCTCGGAGTCGAACGACCTCGCCATCCAGCCGGATGGTGCCTGTATCAGGTTGCAAGTAACCCGTGAGGATCTTCAACAAAGTCGATTTGCCGACACCATTATCGCCCAAGAGCCCGAGCACTTCACCCGAGCGAAGCTTCATTGACAGGCCGTTAAGCGCGACGATCGACCCAAACTGCTTGACGATCCCCTCGGCCTCGAGGAGGAGAGGTGAATCTGGATGCGCACTGTTCACGCCCGCCTCCTTCCGAGCAGGTGCCTGCTTAAGGTGACGTTCATGATCATGACCGAGAGGATGGCAATGCCGAGAATGAGGTCAAACGCATTGGCGTTTATACCCTGTAAGGTGAGCCCATCCTGGAGCAGCGCTAGCACGCCAGCACCGATAAACGCACCTACGACTGTCCCGAAGCCACCCGCAAGCGCAGTGCCGCCTATGACCACTGCAGAGATCGCAGAGAACATGATAGCGGATCCACCGGCAAGAGGATCCGTGATGTTGACCGTGACGGCGTCTAGAATCCCGGCAAAACCAGAGACTGCTGCCAAGATTATAAAGTTACCGATCTTGATTCTGTCTACCTTAATTCCTGCCTCTCTCGACGCTTCATAGTTACCGCCAATCGCCACGCAATACAGACCCCATCGCATGTGCTTTAATATGAAATGAAACAACGCCAGAGCCGCTACTGCCCAGATGATGAGCGACCAGTTCTGGCCGAAAATCGTGGCGTATAGGCCTGTCCCCGGGGCACCTACTGGTTCACCGCTCGATATGATCAGAGTCAATCCATTGACCCCAAAAAAGGTACCAAGCGTGGTCACGAACGACGGAACACCGAGATAGACGGTTACCACCCCATTGATAGCTCCGACCACGCTCACGGCTGCGATGGCTAGGACATCGGCTAACAAAAGCGGTATGCCAGCCTGCTGCCCGAAATGCACGAGGAAGGGCGCCAGTGCAAACGTCTGCCCAATTGACAAGTCAATCTCGCCACTCGCTATGAGCAAGACCGTCGGACACGCTAGCATGGCAATAGGAGCCATGATCTGCGACAAGTTGAGTAGATCTGCGTTCGACAGGAGCTTGCCCGTCATGAGCTGAAAGTAAGCTCCGAGGCAGAGTCCGGCGGCCAAAAGAGTAACTTCACGATAGCGAAATAGGAACTCCTCGAAACGCTTCGCATGGCGGCTCTGCAGAAGTCGGGATCCCACCGTAAACCGTGACCCCAACCTTGCAGGCCGCAGGCCTTCGGGCACGGGTCCTATCGTCCTGTCGCAGGGGTTAGGTATTGCTCTGATGCCATCTGATACACGGCACCCGCTCTATAGATTTCGACGATAACCTTAACGCTAAATTTGGTAACCATGGCCCTCTCTCGGTGGCCGAAAGCTACTTCATGCTAGCTCAACGACAGCGCAAAACACCCTAGATCATTCCGGCTGGGGTGGAAAAGAACGGCCAATGACACTCTTGCCGATGGGCAGCACTCGCTCAGCTTCAGTATTCCCAATGAACCGAGATGAGCGGTCCAGGTACTTAGAGATATTGGCCTTCGTCACCAGGAGTGGTCCCGTCTCGATCGGGACAGCGCCCTCCATCGCACCGGAAAGCTTGATGAAAAACAGCTGCATAAAGGCATAAAATCCTTCAAAATAAGGTTGCTGGTCGAATGTGAACTGCAAGATGTCGTCGGCTATAGCCTGGTTCGTAATGGGGTAAATGTCTGTCGTCGATCCGTAGATACCCTTTTTCCGAAGATCGTACTTACGAATCGCCTCGGCGATTCCGGTACCGGAGCCTATGTCGACGCCGAACATGCCGCGGACGTCCGGATGGCCGAGATAGTACGCTCTCGCATTGGCTACCTGGGTTGCGAAGGTAGTCCCTGTTGCAACAATATCGCAATGAATGTCTCGGCCAGATGCTTTGATGGCGTGAACTGCGCCGTCCACGCGAGGCTGCAGACTCAATGCCCCTGGTGTCGAGATCATGATCGCAATTCGGCCAGAGTCAATGTACTTCAGTATCTGTTGGCCAACGGCAAGGCCGAGGGTGTACTGGTTCTCGCCTACGTAGCTGAGCCGTTGGTTGGCGGAGGCTGGGGTCACATCAGAATTAAAGGCGATCACCGGTATGCCCGCGTCAAGCGCGCGCGCTGTGGGCTCATTGAATGCCTCGTCATCGACCATGGCGACAGCGATTCCGTCGACGCCGGCGGCTATGGCGCTGTTCATCACTTGGACCATCGCCGGAACCACGGATTCAGTCGACGTTCCAAGCCACTGGTACTGGCATCCCAATAGGTTTGCCGCGTCAGCTAGTCCGTATCGGGTTGGCACGAAGAACGGGTTGGTCGCAGCTTGCGACACGAAGGTGAAGGTCCAGCGAGGATTGCCGAACGTGGCTGAGCCGGTAGAGGCCACGCTGGCGCCCGACGCCGCTCGGATGAACTGGGGAAGCGTCGCCGCCCCACCGCCGACTAGCGCGGCATTCAGTACGGCTCGACGCCTATAGCGACTCTCGTTGATCTTCCCTGAAGGAACGTCAACAGATTCCTGTACAGACACTATTTTCCCCCCTTTTTTGTGCCGTCCGTCGGCGGTCGGCCGTCGACAAAGATTAGGGGGCAGCCACCCAGCACGTCAAGTCGTGGCTCACCTCTCCAGTCAGCTATTGGGGGGGCGCGTTTCGAGACAAAAAGTGTCGCCCAAGACATTCAGCCGAATTCCTTTGCTTGTCATGCAACCGATAACTTTCGACGGCATTATTCAAAGTGTTAAGATGAATGTTATCGTTGGCGTCCCGCGTACTTGTTGCTCTGCAGCGGTGCGGCTTGGGCCTCCTCGTGGATTTGGCGATCCGCCGTCTAGGTATGCTGGTCAGAGGCGGTTGTGGCACACGGCTTCGCCATGCGCATCAAAACGAAGGGTAAGCGTATCGAGAAGGAATGCGGCCACGCGAACGGGCCAGTTAGCGATTGTCTCGTCAATCCGACATACATGAAGCAACTAGTGAACGGTTGAAGCGACTGAACAGGCCCACCTTATCTCATTGGCCTTTGACCTAACCGCTTGACACAGTTTCGGCATGCATTAAATCTGTCGGCAGTCGACGATCGACGACACGGAGTGTGCCAGGGATGCTGCGCCTGCTCGACCTAGGGCCTCGTTGGGCTCAACTTGCCGAGGGGAGAGCGGCCATACCCCGATTAGGGGCGGTCTCGCTCTGCGGGTAGGATCTGCCTTGCGCTCCCTCGGCGACGGACGGCCTTATGCAAGCGGACTGCTAATCCAATGAACCAACAGGAAGAAACGCTTACAGCACCTCTACGGTCGCCTCCCTTCAACGCAGCGCGACTTGACCATTTGATGGAGGCAGCGGACGTCGATCTTCTGATCGTTTCGTCCAAGCATAACGTTCAATATCTTCTTGGAGGTCATCGCTCTTTCTTTTTCGATTATATGGATGCGATCGGCATCGGCCGGTACATGCCATTGTTTATCTACCCGAAGGGTCGGCCGGATCTCGCCGGCTATGTCGGGAACGAGATGGAAAGCTATGAGAACGAGTTGAACCCGTTTTGGGTGCGGAGCCTGCGGCTCCAGGCTTGGACTCCGCGGGAGGCGATCCGGCTAGCCATGGAGCATCTTCGTTTCTGCGATGTGAGGGCTCGGAGAATCGGTGTCGAACTGGCCTTCCTGCCGGCAGAAGCAGATGCGGCGCTGCGGTCCTCATTTCCGGACAGCGAGATCACCGACGCGTTGCTACTGTTGGAACGATTGCGCGCGCGCAAAACGCCGGAGGAGCTGGCTCTGTTACGGCAGGCCTCGGAACTAGTGGTTGACGCTATGCTGGCCGTGATCTCCAGCCACGGTGAGGGTACCACCAAGAAGGAACTCACCTTGGCGCTGCGCCGAGAGGAGGTCTCGCGGGATCTGACATTCGAATATTGTCTCGTCGCGATGGGGACGAACTTCAATCGCGCAGCTTCGGAGCAAGCGTGGCGGGCTGGTGAGATCCTATCGCTCGACTCCGGTGGAAATCTACGCGGCTATATCGGAGATTTGGCACGTATGGCCGTGCTTGGCGAACCAGACGCGGAGCTCGAAGAGCTGCTCGCCGAGGTTGACGCCATTCAATTAGCGGCTCGCCAGTCTGTGCGACAGGGCGTTCCGGGCGGCGAGATCTTCGCTGTCGCTGCTGAGCTACTCGCTCAGTCGAGTCACCGCCGCATCCTCAGCTTCGTGGCGCACGGCATGGGCCTGATTTCACACGAAGCTCCGCGCCTAACGGCGAGCGGGCCGGTTCCGTATCCCGCTGATGACGCGGATCGGCCCCTGGAGGCTGGCATGGTGCTGTCGATCGAGACGACATTGCAGCATCCGCGGCGCGGATTCATCAAGTTGGAGGACACCGTAGCGGTGACGGAAGATGGCTACGAGGCATTCGGCGATCGCGGCCGAGGGTGGAATCGGGCGGTCTAGGTGGCCGCCAGATGCTCCACCGGGCGATCAGCAATAAAGCGATGACGAAGCCTGTGAAGGAAAACGCGTCCGCTTGGGCGCGGATCGAACGCGCTTCTTCGTTGTCATCGATGACCTACGCCAGGCTTAAGGAGACCATCCTGACTTGCGAGCTGCAACCGGGTCAGCCACTGAACGAAATCGATTTAGCGCGCCGACTTGGAATCAGCCGCTCGCCGCTGCGTGAGGCGATCCGCCAGTTGCAGGAAGAGGGCCTCGTGGAGGCGTATGGACGCAGTTTGCGCGTAACGCTGATTACTCGTAAAGGGGTCCACGAACTCTACGAGCTTCGCCTCGCGCTTGAATCTTTCGCTGCCGAGCGGGCTGTAGGCCGCATCAGCGCGAAGGAAATCGAGGACGCTCGTAGCGAGCTCAAGAAGGTGCTGCGACCACTTGCCAAAGGCGATGTTTGGCCGTTCACTAATCTTGATTTTCAATTTCACGATCTATATGTCCGCAACAGCGGCAATGACCTACTTATCGACCGTGTGCAGCGATTACGCGATCATCTGACCCGTATCCGGCGGCATGTCGGCATCCGGGTCGATCATACCGAGATGGCCGCGCAAGAGCATTTTGCTATCCTTGAGGCTCTGGATTCACGCGGTCAGGTGGGATTACGCGCGGCGGTCGAAACTCATATCGCCGCCGTGGGTTCACGGCTCACCGGCTGCGTGCGAGACGACAACGCCTGAATAAGCAGGCAGCGCCACTGGGCGTCGCTTTCGTCTCTGCGCGTCCGACCACCTTGACAGATGCCGAACAGCGGCCTTCTATTTAGCTGTCGACAGACGACTGGAGTCAGTCGCCAGGAGGAAACATGACCCCAAAGATTGCTATATGCTGCCCGGCTGCCAGTTCTGCGGAACCAAGCCCAAGCGCGCGGACCTGAGCCGATGACCGGAATTGCCTTACTTGGGGCCGGTTTCATCGGCCAGATGCATTCGTTGAGTCTGCGACTTGCGTCGTTCAGTCGCCAGAACCGCCAGACTTCGCCAGAGCTGCTTTACCTGCTGGAACTGGAGCAGGCCCGGGCATTAGGGGAGGAAGTGCGTAGCCGCTACGGCTGGAAGGATCTGGTGCTATCTGACTGGGAGATTGTGGTTACTCGCCCAGAGATCGAACTTTTTATTAATGCTGGCCCTAACAACGCACATGGACCAGCAACGATCGCGGCAGCCCGCGCCGGCAAGGCAGTATTCTGCGAGAAGCCTTTGGCCGCAGGCGCAGAAGAAGCCTTCAGCATTTGGCAAGAGGCGGAGCGGGCAAAGGTGCTACATGCTTGCGCCTTTATCCATCGCTTCGTGCCGGCGTTGAGACTCGCGCGCAATCTAATCGCAGCCGGCGAGCTTGGCGAGGTGCGGCATTTTCGCAGCCAGTTCCTGCTCGACATGGAGGAGCCTACGCTCAACTGGCGTTTCTCGCGTGGCATTGCCGGAGGTGGTGCGACGGGCGACCTCGGTTCCCATCATATCGATGCGGCACGCTTTTTGGTAGGTGAAGTCAAAGAGATCAGCGCCGCCACATGTACCTGGACACGTGATTTTACCGGGCGGGTGACGGACCTCAACGACGACGCCTTCAGCGCCTTTGCCCGGCTGGAAAATGGTGCGCTGGCAACCTTTGAAGCTTCACGCGTCGCTCCCGGCCATACTGTTACCGGGCGGATCGAGATCGATGGATCGAAGGGCACGCTGGCCTGGTCCCTCGAACGGCTGAATGAGCTAACGATCCGTGAGAAAGGCAAGGGAGTTCGAACAGTGCTCGCCACCCGACAGGGCGATCCATACGCAGATTTCTTCCTCCCCATCGGCATACAGGGCGCCTTTCCGGTCAGCTGGCGAGACTGCTTCGTGCACCAGGTCCATCATCTACTTCAGGCGATCGAGGCCAAAACTCCGGTGAATCCTGATGGGGCCACATTCCGCGACGGATACCGCGTGGCTGAAATTGTTGATGCCATGCTGCGTTCTGCCGAATCCGGACATCGGGAGCCTGTTGAATTCAAGGCCTAATTACTTTGGCAAATTATGGGGCGAGTGATCAAGCGGCGTAGAGCAATGCGAACATTGTGATGTTTGCGGCACAATGGTATAATGGATAAATGTCTAACGAAATGGCAGATGGGGTCGGTAGCGGCAGAGGCCCCGCTTCTTTTCTCCGCTGGCTCGATAGAAGCTGCGGGATTGAAGTGAGTCGTCATTAACGTCGACCATAACAATAGAATAGCTCGCAGTCCCTCGCTTCGAGTTCAACCCATCTGGTTTCCATACCTCGGCCGGGGTCCCTTTACTCATCAGTCGGTATCTTGGGCGACAATTGGG
>JASHVY010000478.1 GCA_030044345.1 Acetobacteraceae bacterium
CTCGCTTCCAGGTTTTGCCGGAGGAACGTCTGAACGAGGCGAAGACGCGATCAGACGGATTCGCCTGAGGGCGCACAATGGGAAATGCAGGGGGAAATGCAGGGGGGATGCGGCGGGGAAATCACCTTTCTGCCGAGATGGTGAGCATCTCCAGACCGAGACCGAGATGCCGTCGGTCCTGGCTCTTTCTGTCGAGATCGATCGGGCGCGCCGGGCGCGCGATCCGAAGGCGCAGCATATTCTCACCCGGCTGGAGCGCGCCCGCGGGGCAGGTCACGCGCGCGCGGGGTTCGTGCTCACGGATTGCGAAGCGGCCACAGTCCCGGCCGTTGGCGTTGACCTTGATCGCCTGCCTTCGATCCGGCGCGGACGAGAAGGATCGTGCCTCGATGGTGATCGCGAGCGGACCCGAGGGCACCGCGCGCAGGCGGAAGAAGAGGTAGGCCGTCTTCGCATCGGTCCAGCGGCCCCAATCTTCGGGGCCGGAAAATCCGTCTCCCACAAATTCACTGCCGGACCCGCCCGTGCCGAACCGATAGCTCTGCCCGGGCACCAGCTCCGGATCATGGCCCAGCGTGGTCGCATCGCACGCTCCGAAACCGACGAGGATGAGCTGTCCTGGCGCGATGCCGGGATTCGGCAGCCCGTGCTCCACGAGGAAATGCCGTCCGGCGCGGAGATCGTGGCTGACATCATCGCAGTTGGACGGGGTTCTCCAGCTTTGCGGGAAATAGCCGGAGTAGCCGTTCATCGTGCGGATGCCGAGTGCCGATGCCGCCAGCTCGGCATCGATCTGCCCAAAGGTCCATGACGTGATGTCCTCGCTTTGCGTCTTGGTGCTGAGAGCGAGCAGAGCGCCGGGAGGCAGGCGCTTCGGCAGCCGGGCCGCGAGCGCTTCCGCGCGTTCCCGCCAGGCCGCCGGCGCCGATGTGATGGCGCTCACGAAACTGCATTCCACGATCAGGAACGCGGAGAGGATGAATGCAAACGCGTGCCCGACGGTTCGCCACTCTGCAGTCCGCGATTCCCGAACCTCGGTCAGATCGTCGGTCAGCATGCCGAGCAGCACCGAGGGCGGCAGCATCATCACGAGGATCACGCGACACATGGCGCGAATGGCGGAGAAGCCGGGGATCGGGTAGATCAGCCGGTAAATCGTGTGGCCCCGCGCATCGATGGTCAGCAGGAAGAAAATCAACATCGTGACGAGCAGGACCGCGGCGTGCGGATGGCGCCGGCGGGCTGAAGGTGAGACCAGGAACCAGATTGCCGGGATGACCGCCGAGAGCCCGGGAAAAAGCTGTTGTTCCCAGACGGCGGGATAGCGAAAGTCCGAGGAGAGATCCGGCCAGATTCGAGACACGTTGGTGAGAAGGAAGGATCCTGGCCGCGGCAGCAGGGTGGCGACTTCTGGCCAGGAGCGCCCGAACCCGTAAAGCGATTGCACGGCGTGGTAGGGAACCATCACCACGGCGAGAATGATCAGGCCGGCGACAAGGAGCACCCAAGTTTCCCAAGCTGCGGCCGGGCGCAAAGGGCGAGCCGAGTCGGGAGGCGGAAGCGCCAGGCGGTCACGCCCGACAAGGAGGACCGCCACGGTGTACGATGCGAGCAGGAGGCAGAGGAAGAGGCCGAGATAGACGCTGGCCGCGAACTGAAGTGCGGCGAAGAGCACGCACGCCGCGCCGGCCTTGAGGCTCGCCCGCGTCAGCAGGCGGTCGAACGCGACGAAGGCAGGTGGCACCCATAGCCGGTAGATGAGCTGCGCATGACCGAATTGGGCGGTCATCGGCAAGGGGAAGGTGAAGAGGAACGCACCCGTGGCCGCGCCCCAGGTTCGCAGCCCGAGCGTGCGGAGGCTCAGGAAGGTGGTTGCATAGGTGAGAACGAAACCGGCAACGAACCATGCCCGGAAGGAAGCAAGCTCTCCAGCGCCGAGCGCGCGGGCGAGCGCATAGGTTTCGCCATCGCCCCAGAATGTGTCGGAGAAATTGGTGACCCTGGGCCAGGGGTAGAAAAATGGCGCGTTCAGGAAGCCGGTCGGCCGCCCATGCAGAAGGGCAACGAGATTCCGATAGAAGACCTCGAGCACGGCGAGGTTGAAGCGCGCATCGCCGAGATCACCGGGCATGGCCTGGCCGGTGATGTAGACCCGCAGCAAGAGGCCTGAACCGAGCCCGAGGAAAAGGATCGCGACGAGCCCATCGATCGGGCGGAGCGAAAGACACCGTGCATCGGCAAGCCTGGACGGCGCCGTCACTCTCGCATCGACCCCCTTCGCCTCGCGGTGGAAACCCTTGCCCAGGGCTTCATCTCCGTGAGGTTCAGACTGGTAAAGACGCGAAAAAGCGAGGTCAAGGCGCCTGCCGGCCCCGCCCGGAAATCAGCGGACAATCAACGGACAATCCGCGGGCGGACACGCGATGCGTGCCCGCCCGGCTCTCTCATGTCGAGAGGGAAGTCTTCGTCACGGCCTCACAGCGCTGCCGTGACGGCCTTGATCTCCGTATAGTTGTGGAACACTTCCTCGCCCATCTCGCGGCCCCAGCCGGACTGCTTGTAGCCGCCGAAGGGGAGCGAGGCGTCGAACACGTTATGGCAGTTGATCCAGACCGTGCCCGAGCGGATGCGGTTGGCGAGCTTGTGGGCGGTGCCGCCATCACGGGTCCAGACGCTCGCGGCGAGGCCATAGACCGTGTCATTCGCCTGGGCGGCGATCCTGTCGAGATCGCTGTCGTCGAACGGCTGGGCGCAGACCACGGGGCCGAAAATCTCCTCGCGGACGACCTTCATCTCCGGGTTGGTGTTCTCGAGCACCGTCGGGGCGACGAAGTAGCCGAGATTGCCGACGCGATCGCCGCCGACCGCCACGCGCGCGCCGGACTGGCGGCCATCCTCGATATAGCTGGTCACGCGGGCGAACTGCTCATCCGAGACGAGCGGGCCCATTTCGGTCGCGGGATCGAGGCCCGGGCCGACCTTGATCTTGCCGGCAATGTCTGCGACGCCGGCCACCACCTTGTCGTAAACCGATTTGTGCGCATAAAGCCGCGAGCCCGCGCAGCAGCA
>JASHVY010000479.1 GCA_030044345.1 Acetobacteraceae bacterium
AGAACAGCCTCTCTTCTTTGCTTACCGCATTTTGTTTACCCCACAGGGCTTGGTGGAAGGTTCATAAGATCTTCTAGAGAGAGTCTTAGGATGGGGTGGCGCTGCTGACATGGCGAAGGTGCCGGGGCGGGGCGAGGGCGCGGAGCACGGCGGCCAATCTTTCAACGGCCTCAAAGGGCGTGGTTGCGTGCGGGGAAAGGCGCACATGGTCTTCACGAATGGAAATCGTGAGGCCGGCATCGCGCAGCGCTGATCCGACGATCTTCGGATCACGGTCCGGCAGAACGAGCGGAATGATGCCCGCGCGTTCTCGTGGAGAGAGCGGCAGAAGCGTGCGCGCGCCACAGGCGGAGATCACATCGAGCAGCGCATCGATGCGGGTTGCAACCGCGCGCTCGATGCGAGCGGGTCCCGCAGAAGCGAAGAGCTGCAATGATGTTTCGAGCGCGGCGACGGCCGCGAGATCGGGATTCGTCATGCGGAATCGGGCGGCGGACCTTTCGGGCTCGTGCAGCAGGCCGTCGAAACGATCCGCGGCGACGGCGCCGCTCCAGCCGGAGAGGGATCCTCCCAGACGATCGAGAGCACGTGAGGAGAGGGAAAGAAACCCGCTGCCCCAGCCCGCGCGGAGCCATTTCTGCCCGCCCGTGACCACCGCGTCGGCGAGGTGCCAGGGCAGATCGACGACCCCGAAAGCCTGGATCGCGTCCACGAGAAGCAAGCGCTCGCCCAATATGTCGCGCAGTGCCGCGAGGTCGGCGCGATAGCCGGTGCGGAAATCGACCGCACTGACTGCGAGCGCGGTGATTTCGGGTCGCAGCGCGGCGGCCACGGCTTCGGGAGTCACGCGGCCATCGGGCGGGGTGAGCCAGCACACGGCGGGTCCGCCACGGCGGGCAGCCTGCACCCAGGGATAGACATTTGCCGGAAATTCCTGTGGCGAGACCAGGATCGCGCCGCCTTGCAGCGCGAAGGCAAGCTGGAAAAGGCCGCTGCTGGTGTTCGGGACGAGAACGACGTGATCGGCGCTACTCCGCCCGGTCAGGGCGGCGGCAAGCGCTTCTGTGCGGGCTGCCACGGGAGCCAATGCATCGACAGCCGAAGGGTCGGAGGCGAGGTTCCGGAGCGAGCTGGCGTGGCATTCCGCGACGTTGCGTGAGGGTGGGCCGAAGCGCGCAAAATCGAGATAGAAAGGAAGCGATTGGAAGCAGGGCGCGTAACCCGGGGGAAGGCCGGCTTCGTCCAGCTCTGCGCCGCAGGGATCCATCATAGCACCTTGGCCAGAAACTGACGGGTGCGATCATGGCGCGGGCGGCTGAAGACCTCCTGCGGTGGTCCGGCCTCGACGATCCGGCCATCGAACATGAAGACGGCCTGATCGCCGACCTCGCGGGCGAAGCCGACCTCATGGGTGACGACGATCATGGTCATTCCCTCCCGAGCGAGCGAGCGCATGACATCGAGAACGTCGCCAACCAGCTCGGGATCGAGGGCGCTGGTTGGCTCGTCGAAAAGGATGAGCCGGGGTTCCATGGCGAGCGCACGGGCGATGGCGACACGCTGCTGCTGGCCGCCGGAAAGCTGGGCCGGATGATAATCTGCGCGGTCGGCGAGGCCGACCCGGGAGAGCAGGGCACGGGCCTGCTTTTCTGCCGCGGCGCGCGGGATGCCGAGCACATTCACAGGCCCTTCGAGGATATTTTCAAGCGCGGTGCGGTGCGCGAAAAGATTGAAGCGCTGAAACACCATGCCGACGCTGCGTCGCTGCCGGGCAACATCGCGCTCATGCAGTTCGTGCAGCGCACCGCCATGCAGCCGATAGCCGATCGGCTCGCCGGCGACCCAGATCTCACCACGATCGATGCGTTCGAGATGGTTGATGCAACGCAAGAGCGTGCTCTTTCCGCCGCCGGAAGGGCCGAGCAGGCAGACGACCTCGCCCCGATGGATGGTCAGGTCGATGCCGCGCAGAACTTCGTGCAGGCCATAACGTTTGTGAACGCCGACGATTCGTACCAGCGGTTCTCCTGCTGCTTTCATCACGCTCTAGCGTCCGGCGAAGGGCATGATGGTGAGCGCGCGGAGTGCCGCCTGCAAAGGCCGGGCGTCATCGCGCCGACGAGGCTCCATGGCCAGCAATCGTTCCACATAATGCTGGCCGATACTGGCGATGGTGACCAGAAGCATGTACCAGATCGCCGCTGCGAGCAGTGTTTCCATGACTTCGAGATTATGGGAAGAGATGTTGTTCGCCGCCTGGATCAGCTCGGTATACGAGATCACCGAGACCAGGGATGTCTCTTTCAGCATATTGATGAAATCATTGCCGGTGGGTGGGATAATGACGCGCATGGCCTGAGGCAGGATGACCCGGCGCAGGGTCTTGCCGGGAGTCATGCCGATGGCGTGCGCAGCCTCGATCTGGCCCTTGTCGATGCTGTTGAAGCCGGCCCGGATGATTTCCGCCATGTAGGCGCTTTCGTTCAGGCCGAGCCCAAGCAGGCCGGCGACGAAGGGGGTCATGACGGCATTGGTGGAAATGCTGAACAGGCCCGGTACGCCAACGGCCTTGAAGGCGAGCGCGAGATTGTACCAAATGAGAAGTTGCAAAAGTACGGGCACGCCACGGAAAATCCAGATGTAGAAGCCGGCGGTGCACCAGGCAACGGGGTTTTCGGATCGCCGCATGATGGCGATGACGAGCCCGATGGCGATGCCGGCGGACTGCGCTGCGATCGCGAGGATGATCGTGTGCCAGAGGCCCACCAGCATGATCGGAAAGAGGAAGAATTTCGGGACATCCGCGTACGCGATGTCGGCCTTTGCGAGCACGTAGAGGATGGCAGCAACAAAAAGAAAAATAAGGACAGCCGCGATCCAGCGCCCCCAGTGGCGGAGCGGAACGATTGGCAAGGGTTCCGTTTGGGCTTCGGCTCCAGCCTTGCCAGGGTCGGACACAGGGTCGGACATCCGGGGGGGCGCGCTTTGCGCCTTCTCTAACCCGCGTTGACGGTCGCCTTCGGTATTGCGCCCGCAGTCATGCCCCAGGCCGCGAGGATCTTTCCATAGACACCTGTCTCCATCAGCGTCTGCATGGCTTTCTGGATGACGGAGAGGAGCGCCGGATTTTCTTTTGCAACCCCGATGCCGTAAGGGCCGCCATTGATCGGGGGATAGTCGATAGCCTGGAAGAGCCTTCCGTTTCCTGCCACCTGGGCCGTGTAGATCGCCGTCGGCGTATCATCCAGGATGACGGCGAAGCGGCCGGTCCTGAGCGATTCCTCCTGCTGTTCGGTCGAGCTGCTGACGACGATGGCGACCGACGCCTTGCCGGCGGCCTTGCAGGCAGCGCTTTGCGATTCGGCGAAGGCTTGCTGGGTTGTGCCGGCCTGCACGCTGACGGCCTGGCCGCAGAGGCTTTCCGGGCCGGTGATGTGATCCGGATTGCCCTCCTGGGCCAGCATGGTGATGCCGGCATTGAAATAATCAACGAACGAGATGGTCTTTTCTCGTGGCTTGGTGTCGTTCATCGCGGACATCGTCATATCGACTCGTCCCGAGCGAAGGGCGGGAATCAGGGCGTCGAATGCCATGGTCTGATATTCGACCTTAAGGCCGAGGACGCGGGCAAGGGCGTGGGCGAGGTCCACTTCGAAGCCGATCGGCGTGCGGCCATCTTCTGCGTAGAAATCTTCGGGCTGCTGTTGCATCTGCGCGCCGACGACCAGCGTGCCGCGGTTTCGGATGGCGGCGGGGACGGAAGCAGCAAGCTCCTGATCCGTCTGGACCGAGGCGGCGACCGCCTCACCCGCTTCGTTGTCACGCGCAGCCGGGGGTGAGGCGGCCAAGGCGACAATGCTGAGAGGGGCCACCGAGGCGGCGAAAGCTCCAATGATGAGAATCCTGGCAAAATATTGCACTGTCATCGCTTCCTCCCTTACGGTCGCTTATCGATATTGTGACGCTCGATCTGGGGAATGTCCATGACCGGGG
>JASHVY010000480.1 GCA_030044345.1 Acetobacteraceae bacterium
CAATGTCCGCCCCGTGGGCGTGCTGATGATGGTGGATGAGAATGGCAAGGACGAGAAGGTCATCGCCGTGCCCTCGCCCAAGCTCACCCAGCGCTATGCGCATATTGCCGAGGCCGCGGACCTGCCTCCGATCACGCTCGCCCAGATCCGCCATTTCTTCGAGCATTACAAGGATCTCGAGGAAGGCAAGTGGGTCAAGGTCGAAGGCTGGGGAGACGCCGTCAAGGCGCGGCGTCTGATCACCGAGGCGATCACACGCCATCAGTGCCAGAAAGGATAGGCAAAAGGATAAGCGCGGACTGCATGTTCGCGAAGATTTGGCGCGAAGACTGGGCATGAAGACTGGGCATGAAGACTGGGCGCGAAGACTGGGCCGCAATCTCTAGAGGGTAATTTCTCAGAGCCTGTTTGAGAATGCTACTGTGGTGGTCGTCCGGCGCCTGCGGCGCTTCCGACTCACCACAGCGCATTCTCAAACAGGCTCTCAGTGGTGGAGAACGGCGGAAACACCACTCCACACGATCTGAATGCCGATGCAGAGCATGATGAAGGCGGCAAGACGCAGCATCACGTTGGTGCCGCGCTCGCCCAGGATTGCGACGGTGCGCTCGGCGAAGCGGTAGCAGAGATAGATCGTGACACAGAGGGCAATGATCGCCGCCAGCGCCGTGGCGACGAAGAAAGCGAGATCGAGCGGCTCCTGGCGCCAAGGCGGGCGCTCGGCCCCGAGCGTGATGGCAACCGAGATCGAGCCCGGCCCAACGGTGAGCGGCATGGTGAGCGGGTAGAAGGCATCGGGCGGCCCTGTTCCGTCGGCGCGCGTCCGGGTATTGCGCCCGCCATCGATCGAGCCTCCGCTCTCCAGCAGACGCCAGCCGAAGGCGCTCACCGCAAGCCCTCCCGCGACCCGCACCGCGGGCATGGTGACACCGAAAAACCCGAGCACGTTCGCGCCGAAAAAGAGCGATCCGACAAGAAGGAAGAAGCCGTAGCGCGCCACGCCGAGCGCCAGCGCATGCCGCTCGGCCTCGGTGCAGCCGAGCGTGGCGGCAACGAAGAAGGGAACATTGCCGACCGGATCGATGATCGGAAACAGCGCGGCGTAGATGAGAAGGAAGCTGTTGGCGGCGTGGACCACGGATCGCGCTATCGAGTTCGTTTTTGGAGAATGAGGCGCCGCGGCGCGGCGGATTGACCCGCCCGCCTGCCGCGGCTATCCCCCGGTCCCCCTGCCGCAGGAGAGGCACATGGCATCATCGGGCACTGCCGCCTTGGCTCCGCGTGCCAGCGCCGGCGGCATCGCGGCCGACCGGCTGCGCAGCCTGGTCGAGCGAATCGAGCGGCTCGAGGAGGAGCGCAAGGCCCTCGGCGCGGACATTCGCGATATCTACACGGAAGCGAAATCGGCGGGCTTCGACGTCAAGGTGATGCGCCAGCTCATCCGGCTGCGCCGCCAGGAGCCGCAGGCGGTCGAGGAGCAGGAAACGCTGCTCGATCTCTATCGCCGCGCGCTCGGCATGTAATCGTTGCGCGCCCCGACTGCACGAGTTCTCAGAGCCTCTTTGAGAGTGCGCTGTGGTGAGTCGGGAGCGCCGCAGGCGCTGGTCCGGCGCGGCTTTCGAGAACCGGAGCGAAGCGGCCTTTGAGGGCCGTGAGCACCGGAAGCGCAGAAAGACGCGTCGGACGACCACCACAGTCGCATTCTCAAACAGGCTCTTATAAGGCTGCATCGAGCATCGCCCGGTGCGTGCTGAGCACGGTATGGCGGCGGATCTTCTGGGTCGGTGTCAGCAGGCCGTTCTCCTGCGTGAAAGGCGGCACCAGCCGGTGACGGCGGATGCGCTCGATCACCGAGAGATGCGCGTTCACCCGCCGCACCGCCGCCGCGACCGCGGCTTCGTCAGCCTCTTCCGAAGCGACGAGCAACGCCGAGAGATAGGGCTCGCCATCGCCGGTCACGACCGCCTGGAAGATTTCCGGCTCGTTCATCAGCATGCCCTCGACCCGCGCGGGCGAGATATTGTCGCCGCCCGAGAGCACGATGATGTCCTTCTTGCGATCGGTGATGCGCAGGTACCCATCCGCGTCCAGCATGCCGATATCGCCGGTATGCAGCCAGCCATCGGCGAGGCAGAGCGACGTCGCCTCCGGCTGGTTCCAGTAGCCGAGCATCACGAGCTCGCCCTGCACGAGGATCTCGCCATCCTCGGCGATGCGTAGCGCGACCCCTTCGAGCGGCGGCCCCACCGTCTCGATCCGCGTGCTGCCGGGCGGCGCGGCGCTGATCACCGGCCCCGCCTCCGTCTGCCCATATCCCTGGATGAGCGGCACGCCGAGGGCCAGGAAGAACCGCCCGACCTCCGGATCGAGCCTCGCCCCGCCGCTGACCACGAGCTTGAGCCGGCCGCCGAAACGTGCCTGCACCTTGCGCCGCACCAGCCGATCGAGCAGCGGCTCCGCGAGCCGGGCCAGCGGCGGGAGCGGACGGCGATCGATGCGCGCGAGACCATCGGCGAGCGTGCGTTCGAAAAGCGCGCGCCGGAACCGCGATTCCCGCGCCAATTGACCGAGGATGCGGCTGCGGACCACCTCCAGGACGCGCGGCACGATGGTGATGAGCGAAGGGCGGATCGTCGCGAGATCGGCGGCAAGATGCTCGATCCCCCGCCCATAGACGACCTCGACGCCGATGGAGGTGAGAAAGAACTGCCCGACCGTGTGCTCGTAGCTGTGCGAAAGCGGCAGCACGGAAAGATAGGTTTCGCCCTCGAGCGAAAGCGGGCTTATCAGCGTCTCCGCGCCGCGACAATTGGAGAGGATCGCGCGGTGCGGCAGCATCACGCCCTTCGGCGCCCCGCCGGTGCCGGAGGTATAGATGAGGCAGGCGAGGGTCTCGGGCGGAATCTGCGCGGCCTCCGCTTCGATATCATCCGCCGCCGCATCGCCCGCGATGATCTCCGGCCACGCGAGCGTGCGAATGCCTTGTGTCGCCGGCAGCGTCTCTCCCGTGACGATGAGATCGAGCCCACCGGCGAGAGAAGCGCCGGCGAGAAGACGCTCGGCGAGCGCGCGGGTCGAGACGATCGCGGTGCGGATCCCGGCATCACGGAGCAGATGGGCGTGATCCTGCGGCGTGTTGGTCGTGTAGGCCGGCACCGGAACCGCGCGGATGGCCATCAGCGCGGTCTCCGCGACCGGGTATTCGGGCCCGTTCTCGGCGAGGATCAGAACCCGCTCGCCGGCACCGACCCCCGCGGCGCGAAGATGGCGCGCCGCTGCAGCGGCCTCGCGCGCGAAGCGGCCCCAGCTCTTGCCCTGCCAGGCGCCGTCGCGGAAGGCGCGCAGCATCGTCCGCTCGCGCCAGAGCCGGGCGCGGTCGAACAGCATTGCAGCCAGGTTCGGCCAATGCGGATAAGCCCCCACGCCCTCTCCTCGCACTCCTCCCCTTTCGGGTCAGGGTTTTGCCAACCCCTTTGACGGGTCTGCCCCCCGCCGCCATCTTAAGGGAAGAACAGATCCGCCCCTCAGCATAGAGGACCCGAATCCAATGCCATATCCCGGCCCGAGCCACGCCCCGGAAGGTCAGGCGGGCAGCGCGGAGGCGCTGCCGAGCTGGGATCTCGGCGATCTCTATTCCGGACCCGACAGCCCGGGCGTGGCCGCCGATCTCGCGCGCGCCGAAAAAGACGCCAAGGATTTCGCCGCGCGCCATGCCGGCCGCCTCGCCACAATCTCGGGCGCGGAGCTTGGCGCAGCGATCCGGGAATTCGAGCGGATCGAAGAACGTCTCGGTCGCCTCGTCTCCTACGCGCAGCTTCTCTTCAGCACGGATTCGACCAATCCCGAATACGGGCGCTTCTACCAGACGATCAACGAGCGCGTGACCGCGATCAGCAGCCATCTCATCTTCTTCGGCCTCGAGCTCAACCGGCTCAAGGAGCCCGTGCTCGAGGCCAAGCTCGCCGATCCGGCGGCCGATCATTTCCGGCCATGGCTTCGCGATCTGCGCGTCTTCCGCCCGCATCAGCTCGATGACGCGCTCGAGAAGCTCTTTCACGAGAAGGAAGTCACCGGCCACAGCGCCTGGAGCCGGCTCTTCGATGAAACGATCGCCGGCGTGCGCATCCCGATCGCCGGGGAAGAATTGACGATGAGCGCCGCGCTCAATCAGCTTTCGGATCGCGACCGCGCGGCGCGCGAGGCGGCGGCCCACGCCATCGGCGAGGCGCTCGCGGGCGATATCCGGCTCTTCTCCCTGATCATCAACACGATCGCCAAGGACAAGGAGATCGCCGATAGCTGGCACCATTATCCGCGCCCGGCGAGCTATCGCAACCGCGCCAACATGGTCGAGGACGAGGTGGTCGAGGCGCTCACCACCGCGGTGCGCGCCGATTATCCGCGCCTCGCCCACCGCTATTATACCCTCAAGGCAAAATGGCTCGGGCTTCCCCGGTTGCAGCACTGGGACCGCAACGCGCCGCTCCCGGAGGATGACGATCGCCGCATCGGCTGGCCGGAGGCGCGGCAGCGCGTGCTCGGCGCGTACGGCGCCTTCAGCCCCGAGCTCGCCGAGATCGGCGGGCGCTTCTTCGCCTCGCCCTGGATCGATGCCGCCCTTCGCCCCGGCAAGGCGAGCGGCGCCTTCGCGCACCCCACCGTGCCCTCGGCGCATCCTTATGTGCTTCTCAACTATCACGGCAAGACGCGCGACGTGATGACGCTTGCCCACGAGCTCGGCCACGGCGTGCATCAGGTGCTCGCCGGCGGCCAAGGCTATCTTCTTTCCGGCACGCCGCTCACGCTTGCCGAGACCGCGAGCGTCTTCGGCGAGATGCTGACCTTCCAATCCCTGCTCAAGGATACCGCCGACGAGCGGTCACGCCGCATCATGCTTGCGGCGAAGGTCGAGGACATGCTGAACACGGTCGTGCGGCAGATCGCCTTTTACCGCTTCGAAACGCTTCTGCATGATGAACGCCGCTCGGGCGAGATCCTCCCCCAGCGCATCGGCGAGATCTGGCTTTCGGTGCAAAGCGAAAGCCTCGGTCCGGCCTTTGAATTCGCGCCCGAATACGCCAATTTCTGGGCCTATGTGCCGCACTTCATCCACACGCCCTTCTACGTCTATGCCTATGCTTTCGGAGATTGCCTCGTGAACGCGCTCTATGCCGTCTATCGCGACGGCCATCCGGGATTCCAGGCGAAATATCTCGATATGCTGCGGGCCGGTGGTGCGAAGCGCCATCGCGAGCTGCTCGCGCCTTTCGGGCTCGATGCTTCGGACCCCGCCTTCTGGAAGCGCGGCCTCGATGTCATTGCCGGCTTCATCGACGAGCTCGAGCGCATGCCGGGCGCCGGCCCAAGCTAACGATCGTGGCGGGCTGAGACCGTGGCGGAAAGCGATGAGAGCACATTGTTCGGCGAATTGCGCCGCCTTGCCCGCACGTCGGGCGCGATGGGCGGAATCGCAGCGCGCATCGCGGGCCAGCGCGTCTTCGGCCTGAAGACCGACCGCGCCGCCCAAGCGGAAGACCTCAAGGCCGTTCTCGGCGGGCTCAAGGGCCCGCTGATGAAGGTCGCGCAATTCCTCTCCACCATCCCCGACGCGCTGCCCGAGGAATATGCGGCCGAGCTTTCCCAGCTCCAGGCCAATGCCCCGCCGATGGGCTGGAGCTTCGTGCGAAGGCGCATGGCGAGCGAGCTCGGGGCGGGATGGGAGCAGCGTTTCACGCGCTTCGGCCACAGCGCCGCGGCCGCCGCGAGCCTCGGGCAGGTGCATCGCGCCACGCTGCCGGACGGCACGGAGGTTGCCTGCAAGCTGCAATATCCGGACATGCCGAGCACGGTGGAAGCCGATCTCCGCCAGCTCAAGCTCGCCATGGCGGTCTATCAGCGGATGGACAATGCCATCCACCAGGACGAGATCTACAAGGAGCTCGTCGAACGCCTGCGCGAGGAGCTCGATTATCTGCGCGAGGCGGCGCAGATGCGGCTTTATGGGCTGATGCTCGCGAACGAGCCGGACGTCCACGTGCCGCAGCCGGTCAAGGATTATTGCACGCGCCGGCTGCTCACCATGACCTGGCTCGAGGGGCGCGCCTTGCAGGTGCGGCTCGCCGAGAACCCGCCCCTGGAGGAGCGCAACCGGATCGCCAGCGCTTTGTTCCGCGCCTGGTACGTGCCGCTCTACCGCTACGGCGTGATCCATGGCGACCCGCATCTCGGCAATTACCAGGTGCGGCCGGATGGCGGGGTGAACCTGCTGGATTTCGGGGCGATCCGCGTCTTCCGGCCGCACTTCATCCGCGGCGTGATCGATCTTTTCGAGGCGGTCCGCGACCGTGACGCCGGGAAGGCGCTGCACGCGTACCAGGGCTGGGGCTTCACCGAGATCACGGAGGAGAAGCTCAAGGTTCTGAATCTCTGGGCCGAATTCCTCTATGAGCCGCTGATCGAGGATCGGGTGCGGCGGATCCAGGAGACCAACGATCCGCAGTTCGGCCGCGAGGTTGCCGAGCGCGTGCATGCGGGGCTGCGCCGCACCGGCGGCGTGCGGCCGCCGCGCGAGTTCGTGCTGATGGACCGCGCGGCGATCGGGCTCGGCAGCGTCTTCCTTCGCCTCGGCGCGGAGCTCAACTGGCACCGCCTGTTCCATGAGCTGATCGCCGATTTCGAGGAAGAGGCGCTCGCCGCCCGCCAGGCGGCCGCGCTCGCCGAGGCCGGGGTGCCCCCGGCCGGCTGAGGCGTCCCCTCTTGCCGAGGGCTCGCCCGCTCGCGCATGGTGAGGCGGGCGTGCAGCAGAGGGAACCTCACTTGATGCGCTTGGCCGTGCTGAAGGAGCGTCGCGTGGGGGAGAGCCGCGTGGCCGCCACGCCCGACACGGTGAAGAGGCTCTCCGCGCTGGGCCTTGCTGTCGCCGTCGAAAGCGGGGCCGGTGCCGGCGCGCATATCGCCGATTCCGAATACCGGGACGCCGGCGGCGAAATCGCCCCCGATGCAGCCGCTGCGCTCGCCGGGGCCGGGATCGTCTTCTGCGTTTCCATGCCGGAGGCGGAACAGCGCGCGCTCATCCCGCGCGGAGCCCTGCTCGTCGGCATCTCCGGCGCCTATGGAGACCCCACACT
>JASHVY010000481.1 GCA_030044345.1 Acetobacteraceae bacterium
CGCCCATGATCTTTGCCTGTGCTCTCGGCAACGCGGTGCTGGCGCAGTTGCTGCTCGTCGCCGGCGTCAGTTGGCCAGCGGCATCGAGCACCGCGGGTGGCACGCTTGCGACGGTTCATCTGCTGACGATCGGATGGATTACGTTGCTGATGTTGGGTGCGCTGTTTCAGTTCGTCCCTGTCCTGGCCAGCCAGAAGCTTTGGAGCCGGCATCTCTCCCTCGGCGCATTGTTGCTGATCGAACTCGGTCTCGCCGGGATGGTCGGCGGATTCTTCCTGATCGGAACCCCATTCGGACTCCTTCTGTCCGCAGGAGGCGCCGGGGTGGTCGCTGGGATCATGGCCGGGATCCTCGATGTCGCGGTTCCGCTCGCGCGAAAGCATCCGCTGCCGCTGAGCGGCCGGTTCGTGATCGCCGGCCTGGCCCTGCTGCTCTTGACAGTCTCTCTCGGGCTCTCCTTTGCCCTGGCATTCACAGTACCCGCATTCATTGGCATGCTCGGGGGCATGCTCGGGTCTATCCTCGCGCGTGGCATCGAATACCATGTTCTGGCGGGGATCGGCGGCTGGTTCACTCTGACCGCGATTGGCGTCTCCTATGAGTTGCTGCCGATGTTCATGCTGGCACCGCATGAACGTGGCGCATGGGGTGTGAGCGTACTCTGGTTGGGAAGCGCGGGGTTCGTTCTTGCGCTGGCTGTCGGGTTGGCTGTCCCCGGCCCGCTCAGCCTTCCCCTGTTTGCCGCCGAGCAGCTTGGCAGAACCTGCATCGGGATAGCCGTTCTTCTCTACCTCATCGACGTCGTGCGCATGTATCGTGATCGCAGGCGCCGGCGGATCGAGCTGCACAATCGGGCGGCGATCGGGGCGTTCGTGAGTCTCGCGATTGCCCTCGTCGTGGCAATCGCATCGAGCGTAGTGCACGATCTCGGTCGATCCGCCCCAACCTTGATCTTCCTGCTGATCTTCGGTTGGCTCGGTGGACTGGGCCTCGCGCAGCTCTACAAGATTGTTCCGTTCCTGGCCTGGCTCTCGCACTTCGGGCCTCGCCTGGGCACCGGGCCGGTTCCGCGGGTGCAGGACCTCGTGAACGAGCAAGCTGCTGCATATATGTTCGTTGCGTATTTTGCAGCCGTCGCCATCGCCTCCGGCGCCGCCTTTGCCGGATTTCCGATGCTCGTACGAGCAGCCGTGGCGCTGACACTCACGGCAACCGTTCTGCTGGCGCGCGAATACTGGCGCGCCTGGCAAGGGTACTATGCCCGGCGCAAGCCTCCGCTCCAGTCGATGTCCCTCTCCCAGAAACAGAAGGAAGCTGACCGTGACCACGCCCAAGCCACTCACGCTTGATGTCCGGGCGGAGCTGCGCAGCGGTGGCGAACCGTTGCCAAGGATCCTTCAAGCCGTTCGGCAGCTTCAGGTCGGTCAACCGCTGCGCCTCCTCGCAACATTCGAGCCGATCCCGCTCTATGCTGTCCTCGGCCAAAAAGGCTTCTCGCACGAGTCGTTACGCCATAGTGAAGGCGATTGGGAGATCCTGTTCACTCCTGGCAAACCAAAGGCGAAAGAGGCCGACAGAGAGCGGCCGGATCGGGCCCCAAACCTGTCCGGTTCCATCGCGGACTGGCCGGCGCCGAAAACATCCCTGGACAATCGCGGTCTGCGTCCCCCCGAACCCATGATCCGGATCCTCGACACACTGGAACATCTGACATCGGGCGAGGTGCTCGAGGCGATCAATGAACGCGAGCCCGTGTTCCTCTACCCGGAGCTTGCGGCGCGCGGCGCATCCATCCAGGTCGAGAAGCAACCTGACGGCTCAGTCAAGCTGCTGATCCGACGCGGAGGATAACCGATGCTCCCGAACGCACCGTTGCCTACCGAGGACACCGTTCGGTCCGCTCTTCGCGATGTGATCGATCCGGAACTCGGCTTCAACATCGTCGATCTTGGGCTGGTTTACGATGTCGCTATCGACGGACGCGTCGTCGATCTGCGGATGACGATGACGAAGCCAGGGTGCCCGGCACAGGACTACATCGTCAATGGAGTGGAACAGCGCTTGGCTCTCGAGGACGGCATAACCGGAATCTATGTCACCGTCGTTTGGAGCCCGCCATGGTCGCCGCGCATGATGTCGGCCATCGCCAAGGCTCACTTTCATATCTACGAGGACAAGGTATGAGGGCCGAGGAGCCACCCGAGCAGGCTCTGGCGAGCCTCAATCGGCTGTTCGTAACTGCCCTGCTGGCTCTTGCGCAGGCGGGGCGAGCGGAAGAGGCGTGCCGACTGGCGGCGAAAGGATGGTCGGCGCTGCGCGACCACAATCCGCGTGAAGCGCAACGACTGAACGCAGCCCTGCATGGCCTCACGCGTTCATCTGCGCGTGTATCTCTTAAAGAAACAGGAGACGTACATGGTTGACATCGGCATTTTGGACGTCCGCTCGCTCGTTCCGGCGGAGCGGCATCGCAAAATCTTTATGGCTTACGACCGGCTGGCGGCGGGCGACAAGTTCGTGCTTGTGAACGACCATGACCCGAAGCCGCTCTACTACCAGTTTGATGCAGAGCATCATGGAGAGTTCACATGGCGCTACCTGGAGCAGGGGCCGGTGGTATGGCGGGTTGAGATCGGCCGCACGAAGCGCGCCCGGGTGGGAACGAGATGACTTATGTCGTCACCGAGGCCTGCATCAAGTGCAAGTATATGGACTGTGTCGAGGTGTGCCCGGTGGATTGCTTCTATGTCGGCGAAAACATGCTGGTGATCCATCCCGATGAGTGCATCGACTGCGGCGTGTGCGAGCCCGAGTGTCCGGCGCAGGCCATTGTGCCGGATAGTGACGCCCAGGCTCCCGCCTGGGTGGATCTCAATCGGACCTACGCACAGCAATGGCCGAACATCACGCATAAAGGCGAGCCGCCGGCCGACGCCGACGAATGGAAAAGTGTCGCGGACAAATTCAAACGGTTCTTCTCGCAGAAACCCGGAACGAGCGACTGATGGAAATCAAGATCTCCAGGAGAGGCGGCACCTCATTACCTGGCGTGGCCGCATCGATGTCCTGCGGGATAGCCTGGGGCCCACGCGTTTGTCCTCAAACCTTTCCGTGAGCCCAGGCAGTCGGCGATGATCGATGTGGCAGTTGCGGTGGCCTTTCATGTGCTGGCCATCGTCTTGTGGATCGGCGGGGCCGGTTTCGCAACGTTGGCGCTGCTGCCGGCGCTCCGGCGGCTGCCCGACCCGGCACAACGGATCGCCACGTTCGAGGCAATCGAAAGCCGCTTTGCCCCGGTCGCGCGCGCAGCTATTCTGCTCGCCGGAGCGACCGGGCTCTATATGGCGTTCCGGCTTAATATATGGAGTTGGTTCACCTCACTTCGCACATGGTGGATGGGTGCCATGCTCGTCGTGTGGATCATCTTTGCAGTGCTGCTCTTCGTGCTGGAACCATTCTTCCTGCACCATCGCTTTATTGCCCACGCAAAATCCGCGCCTGATGCAACCTTTCGCAAAGCAGAGTGGCTCCATTGGGTATTGCTGATCATAAGCCTCATCACGATTCTTGGGGCTGTAGCCGGTACTCACGGTTTGCTGCTCGGCTGACGTCATGACGACCTCTTCTTTCTGGCCGCTTCTGGTTGGTTGCGCAAG
Organism: Acetobacteraceae bacterium; assembly: GCA_030044345.1. Classification (GTDB taxonomy): domain Bacteria; phylum Pseudomonadota; class Alphaproteobacteria; order Acetobacterales; family Acetobacteraceae; genus JAKAWQ01. The sequence continues at coordinate 3,657 of JASHVY010000481.1, forward strand.
GCGACCGGCATGTTGACGCCGGAAAGCTTGCTGCCCGACCGTAACCTGTGCCTTTTCAATACCGGTACAAATCTCGCGCCCTTTCTCAGCCTGCCCGGCCAGGTCGCGATCGAAAAAGCGCTTGTCGAGTTGTGAATTTCTAGCCGATGACCATCCAAGCCCTTCTGCCCTTCTTTCGCGTCATCCTGGCACTGCACGTAATCTCCGTGTTGCTTTGGATGGCGGGCATGCTTGCTCTGCCTTGGCTCTATGTCGAGCACGCGGGGATGTCTGCATGCGATCCAGAAGACATGCGCTTTCAGGGCATGGAACGGCGGTTGATGAAGCTCGCCGTCAATCCAACCATGTTTGCTGCCTGGTCATTCGGAATCCTCCTGGTCCTGACACCGGGTGCTGTTTCCTGGTCGGCGGGCTGGTGGTGGACCAAGCTCATCAGCGTTTTCCTGATGAGTGGGTACCATGGCGCGTTGTCGAGGTGGCGGAGGGACTTCCGGGACGGACGAAATGTGCGGACGCGGAATTTCTACCGGGCCGCCGCAGGCGTTCCGATCGTCTTGATGATCATCATCGTGATCATGGTGGTGATGCAGCCATTCTAGCCGTGCGGCGTAGCCGCAGGGAGACCGGACAGCCCTGGGTGTCGTTCTGATAGCCGTTGACGGGTTTGGCTCTGCCGTTTGCGCGAGCGCGCTACAGTCCCGATGTCTCGGAGAAGATGATTCAGGAACGCGATGAGTTCGCTTTCCGTGGCCTGATTATTCTCTCCGTTCGTCGCGAAATGCGATGAACTTCGAAGGCAGAACACGAGCGTTAAAACCGAGTGCCATCTCTGGCGAGGAAGAAGGTAAGGCAAGCGGACGAAACCAGCCGATTCCCATTTTCTTAAAGATAAGCAGCGGGCTCCGGTTTGACAAACGGAAAAGATTGACGGAGGATATCGAAAATAATGATGGATATTTCCTCTCTCGATGGATCTCGAGCTAGCCCGAACTTTTCTTGAAGTGATTGGCACGGGCAGCTTCGTGGGCGCGGCCCAGCGGCTTCACGTGACTCAATCGACGGTGAGCGCACGGATCCGACTGCTGGAGGAGCAGTTGGGCAGACGGCTGTTCGCACGAAACAAGGAAGGGGTCACCCTCACGGCGGCAGGCATGCGATTCCAGCGTCACGCGGCTGCCCTCATCCGCATTTGGCAGCAGGCGCGCCAGGATGTGGCGGTGCCGCTTGGCTTCCGTACGACGCTCAGGATTGGCGGCGAAGCCGGGCTCTGGAACCGGTGGCTTCATCTTTGGGTGACATGGATGCACCAGAACGCCGCCGATATAGCGCTTCGCTGCGAAGTGGGCGTGCCGGACGGAATGATGCATGCACTCGTCGAAGGGCTGCTCGATATCGGTGTGATGTATTCACCACAAGGCCGCTCAGGCCTCAAGGTCGTGCTGGTGGCGGAGGAGGATCTGGTCTTGATCGAAGCCGAGCCGGCGGGAGGCAGGGCTTGGCACGATGAGCAGATCTACGTCGACTGGGGGGACGAGTTCCGTAGGCAGCACCGGCTGGCGTTCCCAGACTTCCCGATCCCGGCATTGTTCATTGGGCTTGGCACGCTCGGATTCGACTACCTGCTCCGAAACGGCGGTGCTGGCTATTTTCCGAGGAGTCTTGTCGCGCCGCAGCTTGCCGCCGAAGCTGTGCGAATCGTGCCGGAGGCCCCCACCTTCGCATTGCCGATCTACGCTGTTCACACAGTCGCCGCCGATCCGCAAATCATTGGCCCTGCCTTGCGAGGGTTGCGCGCGATCGTTGCGACGTGCTCAGACTTTACCCGGCGGACTGGGCAGCAAACCGAAGGAATGCCGTGAACTTCGGAATCGGGACACGAGACGATTCTTTGTAATCGAGAACTCCGATGGCATGGAAGAAATCTTTTCGTTTGTTGATAGGGGCCATAGCTTCCATTTTCACCGCAGAGTGAAAGGATGTGCTGGAGGCGTGTCATGCGACAGGTGGGTATCGGCCCCGATGGCTGCCGGTCGAAACATCGGATCCCTGCGCCGACCATCGATCTGGCCGATAGGGCGCTTGTGAGGCTGGTGCTCGCTGGCGCACCGGTCCATTGGCTTTGGAACCGAATAGAGAATCTTGATCTCGAGGATAGTCGTCGACCGGACCCGATTGAGATGCGCCTCTTGGAGGCCAAGGCAAGTTTCGCCCCGGAGGGTCGCCGGAGACGTCGGCGGCTGAAGCGGCTGATAACAGAGGTGCGGCAGGAGCTCGCAAGATGCTTGCGCGCATTTCGCCGGCGCTGGTCAGCATAACTTTGTCGCGTTGCCAGGTGGCAAGGGAAACTTCGGCTGCACAACATAGAAACGCATCAATTACACAGGGCTCGGGTTTGACGCCTGGGATGGTCATTCTTGGACCGAGGCGTCGGCCAAGTCATCTCATTGCGCGCACGTCAGACCGGCTGTCTGCACACGGCATAGCCGTTGCACTGCAGAATGCCATGATCGTTTTCAAGCTAAGCGTGATCTGATCGCCACCTTCCGGCGGCGCGCGGTGGCGGTGGAAGCTGTCGTGCATGGAAGATGCGGTGGCTGAGCGCTCGAACGAGGCTCGTTCGCGCGGTCTTACGGAACAGATTGAGCTGCGAAGCACCGCGCCCAGCGGCGACGCTCGGGCGCGATAGGGCTTCGCCGCGCACGGCGCGACGCATCTCGACCCCCGGCGGCCCGGCCGGCGCTGCTTCTGAGGGCACGTTAAGCGGCGTGGCGGCAAGTGGCATACCGGTCTAGCGGTTGACCTTTGGCGCCGGAGAAGGCTATGCTCCCGATCGACCCGGGGGTGCAGGCCGACGGTAGGCGTTCCGGGTCTCCAAGGCGCTGGCGGATTGACGGTTCGTTACGGCCCGAAGTTCGGAACGAGCCGGGCGGCCCAAACATCAAGCCAACCGGTAGTAAGGGAGGAACACAAGTGAGATTTCTTCAGCCGCAGGTGAACGTCGCTGCCGCCGCAGCAATCGCGGCAGTGCTCGCGGGGGCGGGAGCCGTGGGCACGATCGGCAGCATCCCCGCATCGGCCGCTTCATCGACCGACAGCACCTGCCACCAGAGGTTCACCGTTGGATTCATCCCGAAACAGACCGCGGATCCTTTCTTCGTCGCCGCTGACAAGGGTGCGCAGGAAGCGGCGAAGCAGCTCAATCTGCAGGTGATCTACAAGGGGCCGGTCAATCTCGACCCCGCGGGCCAGACTCAGGTCATCACCACGTTCACCAACGAGCACCTGAATGCGATCACGGTTTCCGCCGATGATGCGGATGCGCTGGTGCCTGCGCTCAAGAAGGCCGCTGCGGCCGGGATCAAGGTGAGTTCCTGGAATGCTCAGGTCAATGGCCCGTTCTTTTTCATGGGGAATCCGCCTCCATCGGCGCTGGCGGAGGCGATCGTCGAGCAAATGGTCTCCTCCGTGGGGCCCGATGCAAAGATTCTCCTTATGACCTCGACACTTCAGGCACCGAATCAGAATGCCTGGCTCGCAGCAGTGCAGGATTACGTTCACGCCCACTATCCGCATCTGGTCATCGAGAAAATCCTCCCAGGGCAGTCCGATACGTCGCTCAGCTTCAACATCGCCAAGAGCTGGTTGCAGGCCCATCCCGAAACCAAGGGCATTCTCACGGTCGACGGCAGCGAGCTGGCGGGCGCGGCACAGGCGGTCAGAGCGCTCGGACTCAAAGGCAAGATCACCCTCGTCGGAATCGGTGTCCCGAGCCAAAATGGTCCTGATCTCCTGAATGGGACGGTGAAGGCCGTGGTTCTGTGGAGCCCCATCGATCAGGGCTATGCCACCATGTACATGATCCACGCCCAGCTCTGCGGAACGCTGAAGCCCGGAGCGAAGACCCTGTCCGCCGGCCGCCTTGGCGACCTGGACTTCACATCCGCGTACGACATCACCCTCGGCAAGCCCACGATCTTCACCAAGGACAACGTTAAAAACTATCATTTCTAGAACCTGATTTCACAGGAGAGATCGGCCGTGCAGTGCAGCACGACACTTCATGGGTGAGGGCAGGACGGCTGCCGGCAGCGCATGGCAACGTGATCATTGCTGTCGTGCGTGTCGGGTCGCGAACATGCGCGTAGGGTGCCACTTGGCGAGCGTGAACGGGCGATGAAGCGTGGGTCGAATGAGCAAGGCCTCGGCGTCGCACGCGCGCACGATGCCGATGGGGCGAAGGAGGTTGGACCGATCGGAGAAAACGACGAGCCCGACTCGTTGAACGCACAGGGTCCGCGTCAGAGAAAGCCCCTTTGTGCGGCCGTGGAGGTCACGAAGCGTTTCGGCGGGGTCATTGCGGTCGATGACGTCAGCTTCGAGGTCCTGGGCGGCGAGACTCATGCGCTGGTCGGGGAGAATGGGGCCGGCAAGAGCAGCCTGATGAATGTCCTGCATGGCCTCTATCGGCCCGACCAGGGACATATTGAGGTGGACGGAAGGCGCGTGGAGCTGCGCAGCACGCGTGATGCGGAGATGCTGGGGATTGCGATGATTCCCCAAGAGCTCGAGCTTTTTCCGGACCTTTCCGTGGCCGAGAACCTCTTTGTCGGGCGCTGGCGCCCGCGCGGGCGATTCGGCCTTTACCATGAAGGGAGCATCAACGAAGCCGCGCGTGAGGTCTTTGCTTCCTTGGGCGTAAGCGTCGATGTCCGGGCCCCCATTCGCTACGTCTCCTTTGCCGTGCGGCAGTTGACCGCCATCGGCAGGGCGCTGCTCGGCAAGGCCCGGGTGGTGATCATGGACGAGCCGACGGCCGCTCTGACGGATCGCGAGGCCGACCGCCTGTTCGCGGTGATCTCCCGGCTTGAAGCGGAAGGAGCCGGCATCGTCTATGTCTCGCACCGTCTGAAGGAGGTGGAGCAGATCGCGTCCCGCGTCACGGTTATGCGCGACGGCCACCGGATTGCCACCCGCCGCAGGGCGGAACTCTCGACCGAGGAGATGGTGAGGCTCATGGTCGGCCGGCCACTCTCGCGCCTTTTCTCCCGCCATCACACGCCGTCGCAGACAAAGGTGCTCGAGGTCGAGGGCCTGACGCGCGCGGGCGAATTCGCCGACATCAGCTTTTCCGTGTGCAAGGGCGAGGTCGTCGGCCTTGCCGGCCTGATCGGTGCCGGGCGGACGGAGGTTGCGCAGGCCATCTTCGGTTTGCGCGCCTTGGATCGCGGCGGAATCCGCGTTCAGGGCGAAATCGTCCGGATTGGAAGCCCTGCGGAGGCGCTGGAGAAGGGAATCGCCTATGTGCCCGAGGAACGGCGGGCTCAGGGATTGTTCCTTCCTCTTTCCATTGAACGGAACATTTCGATGACGGTGCTGCCGCGGATCAGCCCAAGCGGGCTGGTTGACCGTGTGCGCGAGAGAAGGATGGCCGACGAGCTAACCAGGCTCCTCGATATCCGCGGCGCGAGAACGACGGCTCCGGTCGTCAGGCTGTCCGGCGGCAACCAGCAGAAGGTGGTGCTGGCCAAGGCTCTGGCGCTCCAGCCGCAGGTCCTGATCCTGGATGAGCCGACCCGTGGTGTCGATATCGGCGCCAAGGCGGAGATCTACCGCCTCATCGACGAGCTCGCCCGCCAGGGGAAGGCCGTGCTCCTGATCTCTTCGGAACTCGAGGAGGTGCTGGCAATGTCCGACCGCATCCTGGTGATGTGCGAAGGGCGCCTTGTGGCCTCGTTCGACCATGGAGAAGTGACGCCCCACAAGATTGCCGCCGCCGCCGCCGGGTTGGCCAAACTTTCCGCGGACGTAATCAGCGCGGGAGGCAGCCCATGAGCACCGCGGTGGGCAAGCTCGGAAATCCGGAAATCGGGCCGGCGACACCGATCGGCAGCGTGAGATTCGAGCGGCGCCTGGTCCGGCTGGTGTTTCGGCCGGAACTGCCGGCACTGGTGTTTCTCTGCATTCTCATGGCTGTCTTCGCGGTGTCGGCCCAAGGCTTCCTCACGGTCGCGAACCTCCAGCAAATCCTGGTCGGAAGCTCCATCCTCGGGATCATCGCCCTCGGGCTCAACCAGGTCATCCTGGCGGGCGAAATCGACGTTTCCGTCGGATCGGGCCTTGCCATCTGCGCCTGGGCGGCGGGCGAGGTCGCCGTCGCGCATGGCGGCCTTCTGCTGACGGCCGCGACGGCACTCGGGCTGGGAGCGACGATCGGCCTCGTCAACGCGCTGCTGGTGGTCAAGGCGCGCATCCCCTCGATCATCGTGACGCTTGCAACGATGTACGCGCTTCAAGGCGCCGAGGAGGTCTTCAATGCGATCGGCGTCGCAGGCATACCTGGCGACAGCCGCGGGTTCGGGGCGGGAACGCTGCTGGGGCTGAACATGGGGCTCGTCGTCCTCCTCGGAACCTTCGTCGCAGTGGCTCTGCTCATGCGCCACACCCCGTGGGGGCGGGAGACACCGGCCGTGGGTGGAAACCGGCGGGCCGCGCGCCAGGCGGGTCTCCCGATCGGCGCCATCTGCGTCGCGACCTTCGTTCTTACCGGGCTCTGCGTCGGGCTGGCGGCGCTCGTCTATATCGGGCAGGTGGCGGCGGTTCAGTCCAACACGGGCAGCGATCTGGTGCTGCCGGTGATCGCCGCCGTGGTCGTCGGGGGGACCAGCATCACCGGGGGACGGGGCTCCACCCTCTCCGCTCTGGTGGGCGCCGTGCTGATAGGGGCGATGCTGGATGGCATGAGCCTGCTCGGCATCGTGGAGCGCTGGCAGGACGTGTTCACCGGCGGGGTGGTCCTCCTCGCGGTCGGAAGCGATGTGGTGCGCCAGCGCATTCTCGAAAGGCTCGTGGTGCCATGAGCGCCGGAGCCTCGGTCTTCCGGCGTACGGCGGCGCGGCTGAACATTCCCCACGAAGGCGTGCTGCTCGGGTTTCTGGCAATCGAGATCATCGTCCTTTCCCGGCTTTCGCCATACTTTCTGACGCTCAGCAACTTGCTTGGCGCCTCCCAGTTCTTCGTCGAAACGGGCCTGGTCGCCCTCGGCATGACGCTTGTCATCATGACCGGCGGGATCGATCTCTCAGTGGGCGGAGGGCTGGCTCTCGCATCCGTTGCCCTGGGGTTCAGCGCCCATGCAGGGCTCCCGCTCGTGCTCGCCATCGTTCTGGCGATCGGCGTGGCCACCGCAGGCGGCCTGCTCAACGGATTGCTCACGACACGCTGGGGCATTCATCCGTTGGCAATCACGCTTGCCACAGGCGAGGCGTTCCGGGGAATCGCCTCGGCCGTCTCCAATGAGCGTGCGGTATCGAGCTTCCCGGCATGGTTCAATGTCTTTGGCCAGGGCCAGCTCGGACCGATCCCAGACCAGTTGTGGGTTTTCGCAGCCGCGTCGGTCGTGGTCGGCATCGTGCTTCAGCGTGGGCGATTCGGGCGCTATGTCCAGGCAACCGGAATCAGCGAGGACGCGGCACGTGCCTCCGGAGTTCCGGTCCGCCGGGTCAAGACGCTTGTTTACGTGCTCACCGGCTTGCTCGTGGGCATCGCGGCCGTGATTTACACCTCCCGCGTCTCCACTGCCCGCTCCGACGCCGGGATAGGACTCGAGCTCGAAACGATCGCCGCGGTCGTGCTCGGCGGAGCGAGCATCTTCGGCGGCTCGGGAACGGTGCTGGGAACGGTGCTCGGGGTGCTCATCATCGCGTTCCTCCAGCAGGGCTTGCTGCTCATTCCCACCCTGGACAGCAACTGGATTCTCGTCATCACCGGCGGCGTGATGCTCGTTGCGGTCTTCCTCAATGAGTTCTTTCGCAGAGGGGACTGACGATTCTTTCCTTATCAAGCGGGCCTCATCAAGTGGGCCTCATCGAGCGGGCGCGAGGGCTTTGTGCGAAAGGTGGTCAACCGGTTGACCTATGGCCGTCAAATGTTAGAATGCCGAATGTTGGAATGCCAAATGTTGGAATGATTGCGGAAAGCTTCACGCCAAAGTTGCGGCTCTGATCAGCGAGGGAGGATTGCCTGATGCCCGTAAGGGGGTTGGACCATTACCACATCGATACCCTGGACCTTGCCGGCACGATCGCCTTCTATCGGGACGTGCTCGGCATGACGCTCGGAGATCGGCCTGCCTTTGACATTCCCGGCGCATGGATGTGTGTCGATGGCCATGCGGTGATCCATGTCAATGAAGTCGGGGAAGCCAAGGCGGGCGAGACGGGGCCTCTTGATCACGTGGCCTTCGAAGCGGACGATTTCGAAAGCATGTGCGGGCGCCTTCGCCGATTCGGCGTCTCGTACGAGGTGGTCGATTCCCGCCCCAGGAGGCCCTTGCGGCAGGTCTATCTGCGCGATCCCAACTTCGTCCGCATCGAGCTCGGTTTCCGGGGAGCTTGAGGCGGTGGCGAACATTGTTGCGAATGCAAGCGACGAAATTCTGACCGGCAAGGATCGGAAGCCGATCATCGAGCGTTTCCGGCTCGACGGCCGCGTGGCCCTGGTGACCGGCGCCGGGCAGGGCATCGGCCGTGGCTTTGCTCATGCTCTTGGGGAGGCCGGGGCTCAGGTCGCTGTCATCGACATCGACAAGCACCGCACCGCGAGCGTTGTCGAGGAGCTTTCCGGGAAGGGAATCGTCGCAACCGGCATCACGGCGGATATCGCGGACTGGGCGGTGGGGCAGGCGGCGGTGGCCAGGGTCGCCGAGACGCTCGGCCGGCTCGATATCGCCGTCAACAATGCCGGGTTGAACCGCAATTCCGCCGCCGAGGAAACGCGCGCGGAAGAATGGGACGAAGCGTTCGCCCTCAACACCCGTGGGCTCTTTGCCTGCTGCCAGGCTGAAGCCAGGGTGATGCTGAAGGCCGGGTACGGCAAGATCATCAATACCGCCTCGATGGCCTCGCTGATCGTGCCGCATCCCCAAAAGCAGGCAGCCTATAACGCCTCCAAGGCTGCCGTCGTCCAGCTCACGCGAACGCTTGCAGCCGAATGGGCCGATCGGGGAATTCGCGTCAACTGCATGTCGCCGGGGATCATCAATACGGCGCTCATCGCTACGAATGAGGCCTTGCGGCCTCTTGTCGCGGAATGGGTGAAACAGATCCCCCTCGGGCGGCTTGGTGAGGTCAGCGACCTCCAGGCCGCGATCGTCTTCCTCGCATGCGAGGCCTCCGACTACATGACCGGCCATAACCTCGTGATCGAAGGCGGCCAAACCTTGTGGTGATGATGGCCAGGCTCTTTGGCGCGCCGTGGAGAGCCGAAATGACACGGGCGGGTCCTCGGGGATACCGTCGGCGTGATGATCGGACGAGGAGTCCGAGAGGGGCCAGGCCGAAAAGAGGTTAGGAATGTCGAGCACGCTACCCCAGTTCCGAATCGCCCAACGCGAGTCCACGAGCACCGAGCTCGCCCGCAAGATGATCGACTATCTCTTGTCGGGGATGCTCACGGCCGGCCAGAGGATTCCATCGGAACGGCAACTCTCCGAGGCGCTGGGGGTCGGACGGGGTGCCATTCGCGAGGCGATCAAGTCACTGAGCCTTCTCGGCCTGGTCGAGCAGCGCCAGGGCGACGGGACTTATCTCAGCCGCTCGAGCTCGGACCTGCTGCCGCAAGTGATCGAATGGGGGCTGCTCCTCGGCGAGCCCCGGATCGACGATTTGACCGAAGCCCGCACACATCTGGAGATCATCCTTGCGGGCCTCGCCGCCGAGCGCCGGGACGAGGCTTCCCTGGGACGGATGCAGAAACTGATCCAGGAGATGAGCAAACCTCGCGTTGACCTTGAGCACTATATCGAATGCGACATCGCCTTTCATCTCGAGATCGCCAACGCCAGCGGCAATTCCGTCCTGGCGGGAGTGCTCCACACCGTGAAGTCCTTGCTGCGGGTCTGGACGAGCCGTGTTCTCAGAGCCGCGGGAGAAACCGAGACCTCCCTTGTGATGCATACACCGATCCTGAAGGCCATCGAGCGCAAGGATCCCGAAGCCGCCCGGAAGGCGATGGCGGCGCATATGGAACGGGCCAACCGCCGCCTCCGCGCCACGCGTGAGGCAGGTGCTGGTGCTGCGCGCAAGACCACCCAAAAGGAGAAGGCCCAAAAGGAGAAGGCGAGGTGACGATCGGTCCGCCGCAAGCACGCGAGCAGCTTCTGAGGCGCTGCGGGCGCCGCGTCCGGCTGGGCATGGTCGGCGGTGGCGCCGACTCCGTCATCGGCGAAACCCATCGTGTCGCCCTGCGAGCCGATGGCCTCTGTGAGCTCGTTGCCGGAGCGTTGTCGATCGTGCCGGAAATCGCGTTCGAGACCGCCCGGATGAACCTGATTCCGGAGGACCGGATCTTCACCGATTTCCGTGCGATGGCTGAGGGGGAAGGCAGGCGCGATGATCGGATCGACGCCGTTGTCATCGCGACGCCGCCCCAGACCCATTTCGAGATCGCGCGTGCTTTCCTGCGGCAAGGCATCGACGTCATCTGTGAGAAACCGATGACGGCAACAGCCGCGGAAGCCGCAAAGCTGGTGAGCCTGGTGGAAGCGTCCGGGCGGATCCTGGTGCTCACGCACTGCTACACAGGCTACCCGATGGTTCGCCAGGCCAGGGAAATGGTGCGAGCCGGAAGCATTGGACGGGTGACACTGATCGAGGCTGAGTTCTGTGCCGGCGACCCGGGTGTGGCCCGAGAGCCCGCGGACAGGGCGAAGCGCCACTGGCGGTTCCGCCCGGAGTCGATGGGGAAGGCGGCCATTCTGGGTGAGGTGGGAAGCCATGCCCACAATATCGCGAGCTACGTGACCGAAGCGGAGATTGTCTCGGTCTCGGCACGGCTCGATACCTTTGCGGCAGGCCGCGACGTCTACGACAACGCCTACCTCACGACGAGCTGGGACAACGGGGCCGTGGGGCGCATCTGGAGCAGCTACGTGGCCATCGGCAATGAGCATGGTTTGTCGTTTCGCATCTTCGGCGAGGACGGTGCGCTTGTCTGGCGACAGGAAGAGCCCGAGCTGCTCTGGCGGCAGCGCCTGGGCAGGCCCGCCAGCCGTTTGAGTCGGGGCCTCGACGAGCTCTCCCGACCTTCGCTCGAAGCGACCAGGTTCCGGCCCGGCCATCCGGAAGGCTACGCGCTCGCCTTTGCGAACCTCTACAAGGATTACGCCCATGCCCGCCTGAGCGAGCTGATCGGCGAGGATCGCAGCCCCTATCTCGAATATCTGCCCGACGTGCGTGCCGGGCTCGCCGTCATGCAGGTCATCGAAGCCGCAGAGCGGTCACACAATCAGCGAGGAGCCGTCGAGCTCGTCATCCGGCCTGGTGCTTGATCCTGATCCTGCGCTGTCATTTCCCAGAGCCTGTTTGAGCCAGCGCCGAATAGGTTCAGCTCATCGCGAACCGGGGGCAACCGACAGCGTCATCGCACGCCTGGAATTGCATCTCACATGGAAGAGCTGGTCGATACGGTGCTGCGCATTCCGCAACGCTTCCCGAATCGTCTGTCTTCCCGAGAGCATGGCATGGATCTCGTCGCCCAGATGGCTGGCGATGTCGGAAGATTGCGGCACCGATGGGCGAGGCCAGAGGCGGAACTGACCGCTTTTGGCCATCGTATCGATTGCCTCGATCATCGGAGAGAGCGCGCGCACTTGCGGATCGACGGCAACACTAAAGCGTGGTGTCGCCATAGTGCCGCTGTGCACGAACAATTTCATCACCTCGGGTGACGTGAGCCACTCGATGACGTGCCACACCGGTTGCACACGCTCGGGCGGGAGATTGCCCGGAATGCCGAGCACGAATCCACCAAGCGCGGAAACGTTGTTCCTTCGCGAGCGCCCCGACCGAGGCATGCCCGTCGGATGAGGAAGGTAAGACGTGTTGCCTCGTGCGGGAGAATCGGGATCGAGCTCGAAATGCGCGGCGCGACTTGACCAGGCATAGGTCATGGCGGCCTGGCCACGGCCGTACAGTCTTATTTGCTCGGTCCACGACATGGAGAGCGTGTCCGGCGGAGAGAAACGGAGCAATTCACGCATAAACTGCGCCGCCAGCCGTCCACGCGGCGTATCGACCATCGCGTGCAGTTCCGCTCCAGTGGAGTTCATCGCATCATAGCCATCTCCAAGCCGCGGCAGATTGAGGACGGGTTGGCCGAAATCAGCCATGAACATCATGAACGCGTATCCCACGGGAATGCCTGGAGCCGCCGTCCAGCCGACACCGTACATCCCTTCACGCGGCGCATGCACCTGCGCTGCAGCCGCCAGCAGGGCCTCCGCGGTGGCCGGAGGCTCGAGCCCATGCGCTTCAAAGATATCGCGCCGACAAAACAGAAGCTCCGAATTGGTCTGGAAGGGGATGCCATATTGGCGCCCTGCCAAGTGCGCCGCCTCCCAGTGAGCCGGATGAAAATCCGCGCGATTTATCGTGCTTACGGCGACCAGATCATTGAGTGGCAGCAATACCCTCTTGCTTGCAAATTCTCCAATCCAAGGCAGATCGACCGCCACGATATCCACCGTCGGGTACTTCGCTTCGGACTCGGACAGGATGCGAAGGCGAAGCTCGTCAAGCGGCAAGCCGACGAAGCGCACTTCACATCCAATCAACCGCGACAGTTCCCGCTGTAGAGATTCGGAAACAAAAAAGGAGGGTTCGTCGTAGAGAAGCACCGTCAGCGTGCGTGCCTGTCCTGTCTCGACCCGCAGAGGCGATGGATGCGGTATGATGCGTGCCGATAGATAGGATGCGCCAAGATAAAATGGGGTCGAAGCATTGGTTGCGCCGAAAGCCTTGGCCAAGGCGGCCTTCGCCTCCTGGGCATAATGCAGCGTCCGGGTGAGCAATTCCCGGCTTGGCAGAACCGAATAAGACCTTCCTGAACGGCTGCGCGGCCGGCGGATGATCAAGCCTTCGCGCAACAGAGCTTCGATACGTCGCACCGCGGTCGTGTAAGGGGCGCCCGCGGCCCGGGCGAGGCTCGTAGGGGTGACGAGCATGCCTTTGAGATATCGTCGCAGCAGATACACGGTCATGTTCCAGGTAGGGTCCGCCTCGATCAGCCTGCGCTGCTCGGCAGGCCCACGGATCTGTCCAAGGAGATCGATCAGATTGAGCAATTCTTCCTTTGTCATTGCACCATCACGTCTCATCACCCGTCCCCCTTGGATGGCGTCACCATGCTATCAGTTTTGATATCCAAATTGAACATCTTTGATCTGGACAGCCCCTGGCTGACGGCGCAATCCTTCCGCGAATGCACTTGGCGAGCCGAGTGAGCCGCGCCGTAAGACAATCAAGACGGATGCCGTTGGGAGGATAAGCCATGCGGTAAAGGGCCGAGAGCTTGGCAAAATCCGGCCATTCCGGACGTCATCGTTCGTCCTGCACGCAGCTTCGTTGCAGGGTCGCAGGGTGTTGCGCTTTCAATATCACTGTCGTGAGCGAACCCAGGTATCGTCGGTGATGCGGTAAGGAGAATTCTGCTGTTCGCGCACGGCCCAATTCGGTGGGAGGAGCGGATGAGGCTCGGTTTGTTTATGATGCCCTTGCACGATCCCCGTCGTGAGTATCATCAGGTGCTCAACGAGGATAGAGAGGCGATCTTGCTGGCCGAAGAGCTCGGCTATGACGAGGCATGGGTTGGCGAGCACTATGCGTGCAAAACCGAGCCGATCGCCGATCCGTTGCAGTTCATGGCCACATTGGCTCCGCTGACAAAGCGGATCATTTTTGGCTCCGCGGTGCTGAACTTGCCGCAGCATCACCCGGCGCAGGTCGCGGGCAACGTGGCGCAGTTCGATCATCTGGTTAACGGCCGTTACGTTATGGGTGTGGGGCCAGGGGGCCTTGGCTCGGACTTTGAGCTGTTTGAAACATTGGATAAAAATCGCACTGAAATGATGCAGGAAAGCATCGAAATCGTACATAAAATCTGGGCATCCGATCCTCCCTATCGCATCCATGGCAAATATTGGAACGTGGTGGTGGATAAGCAGGTGCAACTGCATCTGGGGGTCGGCCCAATGTTGAAGCCGTATCAACGCCCCTATCCGCCCCTGGCAGTTTCCGCCATGAGTCCCTATTCGTCCACGGCTCGGGTTGCGGGCGAGCGCGGCTGGGGACTGATTTCGGCAAATTTTACGCCGAGCAACCAGGCACTCACGCATTGGCAGGCCTACTGCGAGGGTGCCGAACACGCTGGGCGTCGTCCCGATCGTGCTGACTGGCGCGTTGCGCGCAGCATTCTCTGTTGCGAATCCGATGCAGAGTCTTCCGAGTATCTTGCCGACGAAGCAAGCAGCTATGCCTGGTATTATTCATATCTCCGCGAAAATTTGCGCACGTTCAACATGACAAAAATCTTCAAGTCCGACCAGAACATGCCGGACGAACAATTGACGGTACCGCGCATGCTGGACATGATGGTTATCTCTGGTGGGCCTCGTCGCGTGCTCGACAAGCTGGTTGCGTTGGTGGATGAACTTGGCTGGTTTGGCACTTTGCTCGTTACGCACAAGGATTGGGATAACCCGCTCGTACACCGCAATTCCATGCGGTTGATCGCGGAGCGCGTATTGCCTCGCCTTACCCAGCACGTCTCCGCGCTTGCAGCGGCGGAGTAGCGAACATCCGCACGCCGCCAAAGCCTCAAATTTGGTGGTGGCGTCATGCTATCCGCAACGAAAGACGCGGTTGCGGACTGATCGCGTGGTCATTTTGTCAAAGAAGGGCGGTCCATGGATTGAAGGATTGAAGGACGAGAAGCGCTGCAAGCGGGCCTGAAAGGGCATCGGGGGAAGGTGTCGTCGCCATCGCAACGATGATGGTTCTTCAGCCTGTACTGCCGTCGGCTGCGCTAATTTTGGGGAATGATAAGCCGGGTCACTGGCATTGGGGGAAAACGTGAGAAGACTTCCATATCCGATCGATGAAGCGCCGATTTGTCGGTTCGTGCGATCCTCACGCATGGAACGTGATGGATCTTTCCTCGCTCCGAGGAGGCATTGATGCGGACATTGCGAATCGGGATCGTCGGCGGTGGGTGGATGGGAAAAGTGCATGCGATGTCCTACCGAACGGCGCGCAGTGCTTTCGGCCCGGATCCCGCCGTTCCCGTCGTCACGACAATGGCGGATGTCACAAAAGAGCTGGCCGAGCACGCAGCGCAGGAGTGTGGCATCGAACGCGCGGTCTCGGATTGGCATGCCATTGTTGATGATCCGGAGATCGACATCGTTGACATTTGCACGCCCAACGACATGCATTTCGACGTCGCCATGGCTGCCATTGCCGCAGGCAAGCATGTCTATTGCGAGAAGCCACTGTCGCACACGGTTGAGCAGGCTCGAAAGATGGCGAAGGCTGCGGAAGATCGCGGCGTCACGACGATCGTTGGCTTCAATTACATCCAGAATCCCGTGCATGGGCTGGCGCGTGCCGCAATTGCGGGCGGCGAGCTCGGTGACCTCACCTATGTCCGGATATTCTTCAATTCGGATTTCATGTCCGACCGGCACCTGCAACATACTTGGCGTAACGACATCGCACGCGCCGGAGCCGGAGTGATCGGCGATATCGGAGCTCATTGCCTGAGCTACTTCTATCATCTTGTCGATCGCGAAGTCGAAGAGGTCCTGTGCGACCTGCGGTTTGTCATTCCGGATCACGCCGCTCCACTCTCGACAGGGGCCTTTCGGGTCGGAGCCGTCGGGGACCCAAGCCGAAGGATCGCGAATACCACCGATGACATGGCGACAGTGCTGTTCCGATTTCAGGGGGGCGGCACCGGTCACATGGAGATGAGCCGCATCTCTACCGGAATTCGATTCGACATAGGCTACGACATTGTCGGTACCGAGGGCATGTTGCGATACAATTACGAACGTATCAACGACGTTGACCTCTACCGCGACAGCGGGCCTGTCGAACGCCGCGGCTTTACCCGGATGCGGATGGGACCGACCGATCCGCGCTACGCCGCCTTGTTGCCCGTCACGGCTCTCGGCCTGGGGTACAATGACTACAAAGCCATGGAGGCACGCGAGATGATCGAGGCGGTTGCGACAGGGCGTCCGGCATATCCAGATTTCCGGTTTGGTCGGCGTGTCCAGGAGGTGGTGGATGCCTGCCAGCGCTCCCATGCGCAGCGATCGTGGGTAAAGGTTTCTGGATAGGCGGACCGGGGGGCGGATCCCGCGTCGTTGTGTGCCGATTTCGCCTTCCGGCCAATAAGCTGCTCAGCAGAGACTTCGCATCGCATCATCGCGCCACAGGGCAGGGTTGCCGGCGCACTGGAATCTTCGCCTTCGGGCGCATTGCCGCGGCGCGCCGCCCGCGCCATTGGCTCACCGTGATGACAGTGCGAAGGAAGGTAGGTTCGAGTCGAACGTTGATATGCGGGTCATGACAGGGCGTCGCCGTCTGGTCTTCTGTAAGCGTCGCTGAGACTCCCTGTTGCGCCCGTACCGATGATGAGTCAGGATTGTCGATACCCGATAGGCCGAAGGGCCGGCTGCCGTAACGGTAGCAAAACAAGGGAGGTGGGGATGGAACGCTCGATGTGCGGGAAATTGTGCACGGCCGTCATCTCGTTGGCGGTGGCGCTATCATATTCGGCCAATCCGGCCTACAGCGCGGAGGGCCGATACGTCAAGAAGACGCCTCTGACCATTGGATACAGCATCCAGTCGGCGCAAGACCCTTACTGGCAGGGTTATATCCATGGCATTCAGGACGAGATGAAGAAATACGGCTTTACCACGCTGCTTACACAGGACAGTCAGGCCTCTGCGCAGAAGCAGGTATCTGGGAGTCTGGCCCTGATCAACGAAGGGATAAGCGCGCTGGTCATCTCACCGCAGGAGCCGAGCGCGCTGGTGGCGACGGAGGCGGCAGCGCACCGGGCCAGGATCCCCGTCATCGTGGGGGATGTCGGCGCTGCGGGCAATTATGACGGCTTCGTATTGTCTGATAACTACCATGGCGGCGAGTTGGCCGCGCAGTTCGTCGAGAAGGCGCTTGGCGGCCGTACCGGTGTGCAGGAAGTCGGCGTGATTTCGCTCAATCCGACCACCTCGGTTAATGGTCCACGGACCGACGGCTTTACCCAGACCTTGGCCAAGAATCCGAATATAAAAGTCGTGGCCGATATTTCCGGCCATCAGACCTTGGAGGGAGGCTTCAAGGCGGCGCAGGCGATTTTGGCGGCCAATCCGAAGGTCGCAGCGCTTTATTGTGAAAATGATTCAATGGCGGCGGGTGCTGAGCAGGCTATTGAGCAGGCAGGCGGACGCAATCCGCTCACCGATCCGGTTCTGGTGGGATTCAACGGCGATCCAATCGCGCTGAAACTGATGCAGGAGCACAAGCTCGCCGCGGATGTGGCGCAGAATCCATATCAGCAAGGTGTCGTCGCTGTCGACATGGCATGGGCCTACCTGGAAGGGGGAACCCCAAACTTCACCGATCCGGCCAAGAAGATTGTGAGCGTCCCGGTGGAACTCGTGACACCGCAGACTCTGCCCGAGTTCCTGGAACGTGTGAAGGCCGGCAAGGCGTACTAGTTGTCGCCTGCGGAATGCCGGGGCCCTGGCAGGATGGTGTCGGGAGCGGGCGGGTTGGCAAACGGCTCGGACACACACTCGGACACGCACTTGGACACATGGGCGACACCCTCTGAGGGCGGGCAATCCGAAGTGCTGGTGCGTGCCACCGGGATGCGCAAACATTTCGATGGTGTGGAAGTGCTTCATGGCGTCGATCTGGAGCTGCGGTCCGGCCAGGTCCATGCGCTGCTGGGCGAGAACGGCGCCGGCAAGAGCACGATCATCAACTTGTTGAGTGGCCGTCTGCGACCTGACGGTGGGCAGATCGAGGTGTATGGCGCGCCGGTCGAATTTCGCAATCCGCTGGCCGCCCGGCGCGCCGGCATCTCCGTGATTGCACAGGAGCTGGAGTTAGTACCGACCCTCTCGATCGTCGAAAATGTTTTCCTTGGCGTCGAACCGACGAGGCATTGGCTCATTCGCTGGGCCGATGCCCGGCGCACTGTCGTCACTGTCCTGGAGGAGCTTGGCGTCAACGCCAAGCCGGACCAGATCGTCGGCAGCATGAGCATCGCGGATCAGCAACTGGTCGAAATCGCCAAGGCGATTGTCGGACAGTTTCGCGTTCTTATCATGGATGAGCCGACATCGGCGCTGAATCTCTCGGATACCCAACGATTGTTCAAAATCGTACGGCGGTTGCGGGCAACCGGTGTGGCGATCCTCTATGTATCGCACCGGCTCTGGGAGGTGTTCGATCTGGCGGATCGGATCACGGTGCTGCGTGACGGTCAGCGGATCTTGTCCACTGGCATCGCGGAGATTGATGTGGACGGGGTGATACGCGCCATGCTTGGCAGCAAGAGTTCCCTGATGGGGATGGCGGCCCGGCCTAGCCGTGCAACGGTGCCGGCTGCGCCAACCGCCCCGCCGGCACTTGCGCTCGATGCGGTGCAATCAGGGGAAGTGCTGCATGATATCAGCCTCAGTGTGCACGCAGGCCAGGTGATCGGGCTCGCGGGGGTGCTGGGATCGGGGCGAACCGAGCTGGTTGAGGCGATCTACGGCTTGCGAAGAATTGACGCGGGGACAGTGAGGCTGAACGGAAAAGCGGTGGAGTTGCGGGAACCGAAGGAGGCGTTGCGGCACGGCGCGTTCCTGCTGCCGGAGGATCGCAAGCTGGAAGGCATTTTTGGACATTTCGATGTGCGTGAGAATGTCATCCTGAGCTTCGACCCGTCGGCGAAGAAGGTGCGCAAATCTTCGGAAAGCGGGGGGTCGGAAACCGCGACGCTGCAAAGAAGGCGCAGCGGCCTCACGCCGATTCACCTTCAGACGGAGCGCAAAGCGTTCGAGACGATGCGGAAGGCGCTGGGCATTCGTTGTTCGCGGCCCGAAGATCGGATCACCGCGCTCAGCGGCGGCAATCAACAAAAAGCCCTGTTTGCGCGTGCGGCGCTTTCACATCCGAACGTGCTGCTCCTCTCGGAGCCCACGCGCGGTGTCGATGTTGGGGCGAAGGAAGAAATTTACTCGGCCATCGACCGCTTTGCCGAGCAGGGAATCGCAGTTCTGGTAAGCTCCTCGGAGCTCAGCGAGCTGCTGCGTCTGTCCGCGCATATCTATGTCCTGCGCGCCGGGCGGATCGTCGCGCAGGTGAGCGCGGAGGGGACGAGCGAAGGGGACATCCTCAAACTGATGGCCGGTTAACGGGAGTCTCGCGATGGCGATGCCAGGGGCGATCAAGCGAATGTTGGCAGCAGAGTCGGCCGCTGCACTATTGGCGTTGATCGCCGTATTCGTGATCTTCTCGGCGATCAACGAGCGATTTCTTTCGACCCTGAATATCGACGGCATTGTTGTGAGTGCCTCCATTTCCGCGATTACCGGCCTCGGCATGACACTGATCATCGCGATGCGAGGGCTCGATCTGTCGGTCGGGTCCATCATGGGGTTCGCAGCGATCGCAGCCGCCGAGCTGCTGTCTCACGGAGTTCCGCTCTGGCTCGTGATCGTAAGCGGCCTGGCCGTTGGCGTCGGGCTGGGTCTTTGCAATGGTTTGCTGATCATTCTTCTGCGATTGCCGTCCTTTGTCGCCACCCTGGCAACATTGTCCATGATCCTGGGTGGGGAACTCCTGATCACCCATGGTGAAACCGTCACGATACACAGCGCTCTATTCAGTCGAATCGTAATCAGCAATATCGGCGGTTGCGTGCCTGCCGCTGCGGTTATCGCCATCCTGGTATTCGTGCTCATTTGGTTGATATTCCATCGCACTCCCTTCGGGCGGCACGTCGTGGCGATCGGCGGGGACATCCGCGCCGCCGTCGGAGCCGGGATCAATATCCGCAGGGTAACGGTCGGTGCCTTCATATTGGTCGGCGTATGTGCTGCGCTTTCCGGATTGATGACCGGCGCGGAGCTGCAAAATGCAGATTCGACGATCGGCGCCGGAGCGGAATTGACAGCGATCGCGGTGGTGGTGGTGGGCGGCACCAGCCTCGTTGGCGGGCGAGGCAATTTGTTCGGCACCGTCTGTGCCTCGCTCCTGCTTGCGTCGATCCAGGCGGGACTCAACGTCGCGAACGTTTCGTCGCTCTACGAAGATTTGGTGTTCGGCAGCATTCTGATCGTTGCATTGATGGTGGACGGGCTGCGCCGTGGCACGCGACGGAGAGGGATGCTCGTTGTGTGAAGAAGACCAGGCCCGGCGCTCGGCCTCGTCTGCTGTCGAAGGCGCGCAAGCGTTGCACCTCAGATGCCATGGTAGTGCCCATGTGTAGTGCTCATGTACGATAAACCCGCGGATATCGCCGAGGCGGCTCAGCCCGAGGGCGGTCCGAACAGGCCGCATGGCATCCCATCCTGGCTGCGTCTGCGTATCCGGCATGATCGCAGCGGTGTATGGATCCTTAACGGTGTGATCCTGCTGTTCCTGGCTTGCACTGCCCCAAACTTCTTCGCGGAAGGCAACCTGGAAGCGGTGCTGAACGATACCGCCATCCTGGGAATTGGCGCGGCGGGAATGACGATATTGATCATCGCCGGCGCGTTCGACCTGTCGGTGACGGCGATCATGGGCCTGGCGCCGATCGTGGCCCTCACTGTCGCCGGCAACGGCGATGGGGGGATGATCGTGCTTGTCTCCGTGTTGACCGGGGCGGCGCTCGGTATCGTGAATGGGTTGATCGTCACACTGGGCCGGGTCGCGCCGTTCGTGGCAACGCTCGGGACATTGTTCGTTTTCGGGTCGCTTGGCGCGATCATATCGAAAGGCAACGCATTGACGGTGACGAATGCGTTTGTGTTGCAGCTTGGCAATGGCGCAGTGCTCGATGTGATCCCTTACAGCTTCCTCATCATGCTCGTCGTCTGCGGCCTATGCTATATCTTGCTGCGACGATTGCATTTCGGGCGTTGGGTACGGGCGGCAGGCAGCAACCTGCGTGCAGCCCATGTCAGCGGCATCGACCTGCGGTTGGTCTACATTGGCATTTTCGTTGTTTCCGGGGCGCTGACCGGTCTCGCCGGGATCATCCTTACCGGCTATCTCGCGTCCGCTGTGGCGACGCAGTCGCCGAACTATAATCTCGACGCGATTGCTGCCGTGGTGGTGGGGGGAACCAGCCTGGCCGGTGGCGAAGGCACGCTGCTGGGCACTGTGCTGGCTTCCTGGCTGTTCGCGGCGGTGAACAACGGGCTGGTCCTCCTGCGCGTGAACTCTTATTGGCAATATCTGGCAACCGGCGTGATTTTGGTGCTGGCGCTATCGCTTGGGCTGCTCGGCTTAGGCGGGACATTGTGGCGCAGATCCGGCCTGCGCGCATCCGGGCTCGTGGCAAGGGACCAGTCACAGCCACCTGGCACCGGCTCAGCAAGCGCGAGCTCAGCAAGCCCCAGCTCAGCAAGCACCGCGGCGCCGGTCGAGGAATGAGCGCGCGGTCTCCGGGCTGCCCGTAAGGGCAAAAGCGGCGCAAGGCCGCGCCGGCCTTCAAAGAGATCCGGGCCATGCCCAAGCGGTTCCGGGAGCGAGCCGTGGTTGTGCTCATGGGAATACCCATGAGGAAAAACGGTTGACCCAAATCAAAACCCCACAGGCTTCCAGGGCCTAGCCTTCGCTCGTCCGTGCGCCGGATGGACAAGGTAAGCGGCTTGCGGTTTGGCTACTAACTGACCAGATAGTAATTATGGCTTCTTCAGCAAGCTCCTCCCCGCGACCCCGCCATGCCCGCCGCAAGGAAGCCCGGCCGGGGGAGATCCTCGCCGCCGCCCTCGCGCTCTTCGCCCAGCATGGCTTCGCCGCCACCCGCCTCGAGGACGTGGCCCACCGCGCCGGCGTCAGCAAAGGCACGATCTATCTCTATTTCCCGACCAAGGAGGCGCTCTTCCGCGCCGTCATCCGCCAGGGCCTCGTGCCCAACGTCGCGGCGATGGAGGCGCTGGCCGCCGCCCACACCGGCTCCGCCGCCGCGCTGCTGACCGAGATCGCAGCCCGCATGCTCGCCATCACCGAGAGCGATCTCGCCGTGATCCCAAGGCTGGTGCTGACGGAATCCGGCAACTTCCCGAACCTCGCCCGGTTTTACGCCGAGGAGGTTGCCGGCCGTGGCCGAAGCCTGATCGCCGGCATCTTCGCGCGCGGGATCGAGCGGGGAGAGTTCCGACCCCTCGATATCCAGACACTGGTCTCGCTCTTCGCCGCCCCGATCCTGCTGATCCTGCTCTGGCGCACCACCTTCGCCCGCCACGGGATCATACCGCTCGATCCAAAGGTGCTCCTCAAGACCCATCTCGAAACGTTCTTCCGCGGTCTCGCGCCGGGGGCCTCATGAAGCCGCGCCGCCTCATCCTCATTGCCCTCGTCCTCGTCATTGCGGGCGGCGCCTGGGCGCTTTGGGCCCACCCCACGCTCTGGAGCCCCACGCTCTGGAGTGCCGTCTTCGGCCCGCCTTCGGGTCCGGCCGCGATCACCGTCTCCGGAAATATCGAGGCCCATGAAAGCGTGCTGAGCTTCGCCGAGGTCCAGGCGCCGATCGTCACGCTGCCTTTCGATGAGGGCGCGCGCGTCGCCGCCGGCACCGTGCTCGCCCGCGTGGATGACCGGCTCTACCAGCGCCAGGTCGATATCGACCGCGCGGATCTCACCGTTGCCCATGCGCAATTGTCGGTGAGCGAGGCGTCGCTCGCCGCCGCGCGGCAGAACGTGATGAGCGATCAGTACGACCTCGCCGAGAAGAAGCTCGATTACACGCGGGCGGACATGCTGTTGCGCGCCCATACCGGCACGCAGCAGGCGCGCGATCTCGCCTTCACCGCCCAGGCGCAATCCGCGGCCGCGCTCGCGCATGACCGGGCGATGGTCGCGGTGGCCGAGCGCACGCTGACGCTGCAGCAGGCCAATGTCGCGACGGCTGCCCAGAAGCTCAGGCTCGACAAGGTGACGCTCGCCTACACGATTCTGCGCGCGCCCTTCGGCGGCGTCATCGCCGTGCGCGAGGCCGAGCTCGGCGAGCTCGCGGGGCCGGGGGTCGCGATCTTCACCATCGACGATCTCGACCATGTATGGCTGCGCGCCTACGTCAATGAGCCGGATCTCGGCAAGGTGCGGCTCGGCCAGGATGTCACCGTCACCACCGACACCTATCCCGGCAAGACATATCACGGCGTCATCAGCTTCATCTCGCCCGATGCCGAGTTCACGCCGAAGACGGTCGAGACGCACGCCGAGCGCGTCACCCTCGTCTATCGGATTCGTATCGATATCGACAACCCGACCCATGAGCTGCTGCCCGGCATGCCGGCCGATGCAAGCATTCCGCTCCTGCCGTCGGGAGAATGAGCGCGCGCGATGTCCGCAGCGAAGGATAGCGCATCGAACGAAGCGGTCGCCGTCCACGGCCTCACCCGCCGCTTCGGCGCGCTGACCGCCGTCAATCATGTGGATTTCAGCGTTGCCCCCGGAGAAATCTTCGGCCTCGTCGGCCCGGACGGCGCCGGCAAGACGACGATCATGCGCATGCTCGCCGGCGTGCTGCCGCCCGATTCGGGCACGATTCATCTTGATGGC
>JASHVY010000049.1 GCA_030044345.1 Acetobacteraceae bacterium
TCGCCGAATATCTTTTTTGCCGACGTCATGGATGCCGACGACGCGTTCCTCGACAAAGCGCTGGAGGGCTTCGCCCTGTTCGCCTTCAACAAGGGCGAGGTCTGCACCTGCCCGTCGCGGGCGCTGGTCCAGGAGTCGATCTTCGATCGGTTCGTCGAAAAGGCCGTCGCCAGGGTCGGCAAAATCAAGCTCGGCGACCCGCTCGATCCCAGCACAATGATGGGGGCTCAGGCGTCGCATGGCCAGCTCGAGAAGATTCTGAACTACATCGATGTCGGCAAGCAGGAAGGCGCACGCTGTGCGATCGGTGGCGAGCAGGCGCATCTTGGGGATGAGCTGAAGAACGGATTTTACGTCAAGCCGACCGTCTTCGTCGGCCATAACAAGATGCGCATCTTCCAGGAGGAGATTTTTGGCCCGGTGCTGTCGGTGACGAGCTTCAAGACGCTCGAGGACGCGATCGCCATCGGCAATGACACGCTCTATGGACTTGGCGCCGGTGTCTGGTCCCGCAATGGAACAACAGCCTATCGTGTCGGCCGCGAGATCCAGGCCGGCCGGGTCTGGACCAATTGCTATCATATGTATCCGGCGCATGCCGCGTTCGGTGGATATAAGCAATCGGGCTTCGGGCGAGAAACCCACAAGATGATCATGGACCATTATCAGCAGACGAAAAATCTGCTGGTGAGCTACAGCTCGAAGGCCATGGGCTTCTTCTAGATCAATATGGCTTCTGGTGGATCGCTTCGCGATCCGCCAAAGCGCAAGGGGAAGCCATGAAATTGATCGAGAAAATGAAGCCTTCCAGAGAAGATGCCGGGCGGCAGGATTGGCCGCCCGGTTTTCCTGCCAGGAGGCGGAGAAAAATATGCCGCCCCGCGTCGTCGTCACGCCGGCCGCCGCTTCGCTGATCCGCGAACTCAAGGCCCGGCACGGACCCTTGATCTTTCACCAATCCGGTGGCTGCTGCGAAGGTACTGCGCCGATGTGCTTCCGGCGGCGGGATTTTCATGTCGGCGCGCGCGATGTTCTGCTCGGCGTGATCGAGGATTGCCCGTTCTATGTGGGCGGTGCGGAATATAAATATTGGGCCTATTTTCAGCTTACCATCGACGTGACGACGGGCGGGGGCGACAGTTTCTCGATCGAGGCGGCGGAGGGTGTTCGTTTCGTGACACGCTCGCGGATGTTCACCGATGCGGAAGCGAAGGCGCTGGACGAAGCCGGCCCGCCACCGCATGGGCCGGAGGCATTCTAGAGCGTGATGACTTTAGGTCATCACGCTCTCGTTTTGTTTTCTCGCGTGATTCAGACCTCCGGTGATCCCACCTCCGGTCATCACGCTCTCGCGCGGGATGGGATCGCTCACGCTCACCCCATCCCGCTCTCGGTTATTGTTTTCTCGCGTGATTCAGGCCTCCGGTGATCCCACCTCCGGTCATCACGCTCGGGCCGCCGGCCTCTTGATCCTGATCAAGGCGCCCGGCGCATCCGGCTGGTTTTCTCCGGCCTTCCGTTTGTTCCCGCTGCAAAGGAATCGGAGGATCTCATGAAAGCGCTCGTCTATCGCGGACCCGGTCTCAAGGCGCTCGAGGACCGGCCCAAGCCGGAGATCCGGGCTGCCGGAGACGCAATCGTCAAAATGACGCGGACGACGATCTGCGGCACCGATCTCCATATCCTGAAAGGGGATGTCCCGACCTGCGCGCCCGGTCGCATCCTCGGCCATGAAGGGGTCGGCGTCGTCGATTCGGTGGGGCCGGGGGTCACCGCCTTCAAGGCCGGGGATCATGTGCTGATCTCCTGCATCTCCGCCTGCGGGAAGTGCGATTATTGCCGCCGGGGCATGTATTCGCATTGCACCACGGGCGGCTGGATCCTGGGCAATGAGATCGACGGGACCCAGGCCGAATATGTCCGCATCCCGCACGCCGATACCAGCCTCTACCCGATCCCCGAAGGGGCCGATGAAGAGGCGCTGGTCATGCTGAGCGATATCCTGCCGACCGGCTTCGAATGCGGGGTGCTGAACGGCAAGGTGGCGCCCGGATCGACGGTGGCGATCGTCGGCGCCGGGCCGATCGGCCTTGCCGCCCTGCTGACCGCGCAATTCTACTCCCCCGCCGAGATCATCATGATCGATCTCGACGCAAATCGCCTCGATATTGCAACCAAGTTCGGCGCCACCCGGACGATCAACAGCAGCGACGGCAAGGTCGCCGAAAAGGTCAAGGCGCTGACGGGAGGCCGTGGCGTCGATACCGCGATCGAGGCGGTCGGCATCCCGGCCACCTTCCTGCTGTGCGAGGATCTGGTGGCGCCAGGCGGCATCATCGCCAATATCGGCGTGCATGGCAGCAAGGTCGATCTGCATCTGGAGAAATTATGGTCGCAGAATATCGCGATCACCACGCGGCTGGTCGATACGGTGACAACGCCCATGCTTCTGAAAACGGTGCAGGCGAAGAAGATCGATCCGGCCCGGCTGATCACGCACCGGTTCACGCTCGCGCATATTCTCGATGCCTATGAGACCTTCGGCCATGCCGCCGATACGCGGGCGCTCAAGGTGATCATCGCGGCCTGACAGGCTTCGCGCTGCGATGAACCGCGTATGGCGCCACACGCGCAGGTCGGGTAGATTTTTCTCCCATGGGTCTGCCGAATCCGCTCGACGCCGTCATCCTCGATATGGACGGCACGCTGCACGATACCGAGGGCATTTACCATGAGGCGCTCCGGCGGGCGGTCACCGCGGTGGGATTTTCGGTCACCGACAGCTTCGTCCATTCCCTGATCGGGATTCCCGGCAAGGAGACGGACGAGATGCTGCAAATGCATCTCGGGCCAGGCTTCCCCTTTGATGCCTATGACCGGCTCTACGGCAAATATTGCGAAACGCTGCTGGCCGAAGGGGTCAGGCTCAAGCCGGGGGTCACGGAACTGCTCGATTTTCTCGAGATGCGCGCGCTTCCGGTGGCGATCGCGACCTCGGCGAGCCGCCGCGCGGCAACGCTGCACCTCATGCGTTCAGGGCTTGGGTCGAGGATCGCGAAGGTCGTCACGCGCGACGACGTTGCGCGGGGCAAGCCGCATCCGGATGTCTATCTCGAGGCGGCGCGCCGCGTCGGGGCCGCGCCGGAACGGTGCCTGGCGGTGGAGGATTCCTTCACCGGCATCCGGGCCGCGCACGCGGCCGGAATGATGCCGGTGATGGTGCCCGATGTGCTGACCCCGACGCCGGAGATCCGCGCGCTCTGCGTGACGGTGGCGGCGGATCTCCATGCGGTGCGGGAACTCATTGCCCGGCCTTGACCCCGACTTCGAGCCCGCTCACGCAGCGGCCGGAGCTTCCGGCGGCGGCTCCGGGCGGTTGCGCCGTTCGGCCATGAAGCGGTCGAATTCCTCGCGGTCCTTGGCGCGGCGCAGGCGCTCGAGATAGTCGAGAAACTCGCGCTGCTCATCCTCGAGCCGCCGCAATGTCTCCGCGCGATACTCGTCGAAGGCCGTGTTGCCGCTCGGCGTGTGGCGCTGCCGGCGCCAGCCGCAGCCATTGCGCATCGAACCCTGGGGCCGCCCGTTCTGGGTGTTGTACCAGCGGCCGGGCGCGGCGCAATGAAAGCCGAGCAGGCGGCCGCTGAACCCGGCGAAGATGAGCATCGCGAGCCCGAGCGGCCAGGCGAGCCAAAAGCCGAGAATGGTGAGCGCGATCCAGGCCGGCTTGCCGATCGCATCGATCTTTTCGAGGACGAACATGCGCACTCTCCCGCGACAGGGTATGTGAATGTTAAGCACATTCACATCGCGATTCAAGACCGAAAATGGCATTAAATCGATATGGCTTCCGGTGGATCGCTTCGCGCCGGGGTCCTCGTCGCGGGGTGCCCCGATCCGCCAAAGCCCAAGGGGAAGCTCGAAGGGAAGTCACAGTACGGCGGATGCCGCCCGAATCGCCGCACGGAAGATTGCGCGGGATGGCGGCGGAGCCGCCTCCAGGCCCCCGGTCATGGAGCGGAAGATTGCCGATCAGAACGATCTGAAATGCGAGCCGAAACGAAGCGGGCGCAACCAGTGGAGCGCGCTCGATCGCTTGTTCCGATATCGCTATATTGGCGTGTGGATGCGCGCCACCCCGGCCGAAGGCGAATGGTCATCCCTGGGACTGATAGGCGCGCAGAAGAATCGTTCCATTCGGAGGATACGCCATGCCCAAGTTCCTGTTCGCTACCTCCTATACCCCAGAAGGCCTGAAGGGCTTGCAGAAGGACAAGGCGTCCGGGCGCGAAAAGGCCGCCGTGGCCTCCGTCGAAAGCCTCGGCGGAAAGCTGGAAGCGATCTACTTTGCTCTCGGTAGCGATGATGTGTTTGTGATCGCCGACCTTCCGGACGCGGTCGCCGCAGCGGCGCTGGGTCTCGCGGTTTCCGCGTCGGGTTTGATTCACACACGCACAACGGCGCTGCTGACCGTTGATGAGTGCGATCGGGCGATCGAAAAAACTGTGAAATTCCGGGCGCCGGGACGATGAGCCAGCGCCCCATGCGTGCATGCCGCCCAGGGGGATATTGCTCAATCTCTGTGCAAGATCAGGACTGTTCTTGACCCGTCCTCTGTCATCTCTCTCGCGTTCGTGCCAGATTTCCCGGAGCGGGACGGGTTCGCTTCGGCTCCCATATCCCGCTCTCGCTATTCGTTTTCTCGCGTGATTCAGACCTCCGGTGATCCCCCCTTCGCTCATCCCGCTCTCGCCTCT
Source organism: Acetobacteraceae bacterium (assembly GCA_030044345.1). Lineage (GTDB taxonomy): Bacteria > Pseudomonadota > Alphaproteobacteria > Acetobacterales > Acetobacteraceae > JAKAWQ01. The sequence continues at coordinate 4,755 of JASHVY010000049.1, forward strand.
CGGGTGCCTTGATGCACCGGCGGCGGGGGAGAACGGGCAGAAGCTGACGAAAGATGGACGGGAGGATCCTGCCGCACTTTCCTGGGATCAGGCCGAGAGGAGTGAGCCCCCACGATGCTCGATGAGCGATGGGTCTGGGTGCTTTATTTTGTCATGGTGCTGGTGCTTGTCCTCCCCGGGGCCTTTTATCTCTCCCGCAAGGTTCCCATCGCAACGAAGCTCATATGGGGCCTGGTCTGGTTTTGCATCTTCGTGGTCTGTATGATTCTCTACCGCTACCTTTCTCCGTTTTTCTGAGTGTTGCTTACGGTAAGAGGACATCCCGATGCAGATTGGCGCGGAGCCTCTAGAGCGGGACGGGATCGCTTGCGCTCACCCATCCCGCTCTCGGTCTTCGTTTTCCCGCGTGATTCAGACCTTCGGTGATTCCACCTCCGGTCATCACGCTCTGTTTTCCCGCGTGACTCAGACCTCCGGTGATCCCACCTCCGGTCATCACGCTCTGTTTTCCCGCGTGACTCAGACCTCCGGTGATCCCACCTCCGGTCATCACACTCTCATGAGCATCGCACTCTCATGAGCATCGCGCCATC
>JASHVY010000482.1 GCA_030044345.1 Acetobacteraceae bacterium
GAAGAGCACCGGCAGCGAGGCGATGACCGATCCGCGGGCAACGATCGCGCGCGCGGATGTGGATGCCGTGGTCATCGGCACACCCACCGATACGCACATCACCCTGCTCATCGAAGCGGCGCGTCAGGGCAAGGCGGTGCTCTGCGAAAAACCGATCGATCTCGATATCCGCAAGGTTGAGGAAGCCACCGCCGAGATCACGCGCCTCGGGGCGCGGGTGATGCTCGCCTTCAACCGGCGTTTCGACCCGAGTGCCGCGGCGATCCGTCGCGCGATCGATTCCGGCGCGGTCGGTGCAGTGCGGCAGGTGGTGATCACGAGCCGCGATCCCGCGCCGCCGCCGCTCTCCTATATCGCAAGCTCCGGCGGGATTTTCCGCGACATGACCATCCACGATTTCGACATGGCGCGCTGGCTGCTCGGCGAGGAGCCGCGCGAGGTTTTTGCCACGGCGAACACGCTCGTCGATCCGGCGATCGGGGCGGCGGGCGATTTCGATACGCTGATGGTCGTGATGCGGACCGCATCGGGACGCCAGTGCCATATCAACAATTGCCGCCAGGCCTCCTACGGCTACGATCAGCGGATCGAAGTGTTCGGTGCGGCCGGCATGCTGCTCAACGACAATCTCCGCCCCTCCACCCTGCGCCGCTATGATGCGCGGGAGACGGAGGTTCAGGAGCCGCTGCTCAATTTCTTCCTCGAACGCTATGCGGAAGCGTACCGGGGTGAGCTCGATGCGTTCCTCGCCGCGGTCGAGGCCGGCGGCCAGATGCCGCTCACGATGGAAGACGGCAGGCAGGCGCTCCGGCTCGCCGACGCGGCGTTCGAATCGGCGAAGACCGGACGGACGGTCCAGGTCTGACCGAAATGCCCGATATCGGCGTCGGGATCATCGGCACGGGCTTCATGGGCAGGGCCCATGCGATGGCCTATCGTGCCGTGCCCGGCATCTTCGCCCCGCCTCTCCGGCCCGCACTCGAAATGATCGCCGACAGCGACGCAGCCGGGGCGGAGCGCGCTTTCCACGCCTTCGGATTCCGGCGCATGACGACGGATTGGCGGGCACTCGTTGCCGATCCTTCCGTCTCCATCGTCTGCATCACCACGCCGACCGCGCTGCACAGGGAGATGGCGCTCGCCGCGATCGCAGCGGGCAAGCATGTTCATTGCGAGAAGCCGCTCGCGCTCGATGCCGGCGCAGCCGAGGAGATGGCCCGGGCGGCGGAAGCCGCCGGCATCCGCACACAGGTCGGTTTCAACTACCTCAAGAATCCTCTGCTCGGCCGCGCGCGCGAGATGATCGCCTCCGGCGAGCTTGGCGAGATCACCAATTTCCGCGGCATCCATGCCGAGGGCTATATGGCGGACCCGGAAGCGCCCTGGACCTGGCGGCTCGATCCGGCCGGTGCCGGCGCGATCGCGGATATCGGCAGCCATATCATCGGGCTCGCGCGCTTCCTGCTCGGGCCCATTGCCGAATTGGTCGCGGATCTCGAGACGGTGGTCAAGGAACGCCCGGAAGCGGTCGGAAGCGCACGGCGTCGGGCGGTGGAGGTGGACGATATCGCCCGGCTCACGCTGCGGTTCGCGCGCGGTTGCGGCGGCACGATCGAGGCGAACTGGGCGGCGACCGGGCGCACGATGCAGCTCGGCTTCGAGGTGACGGGGTCGCGCGGCGCGTTTTCCTTCACCCAGGAGCGGATGAACGAGCTCCTTTTCTTTCGTGCCGCCGGCGCCGCCGGAACGCGCGGCTTCACCCGCATCGAAGCCGGACCGGAACATCCGCCCTATGGGCTTTTCTGCCCGGCCGCCGGCCATCAACTCGGCTTCAACGCGCTCAAAACGATCGAGGCCGCGGATTTCCTGCGCGCAATCGCGGGCGGGCCGGAAGCGGGCCCGGATTTCCGCGAGGGCGCCGAGATCCAGAAGGTGATCGATACGGCGCTGCGCTCGGCCCGGGAGCGGCGTTGGCTCGGCATTCCCTGATTCAGGAACCCTGATCCGCGGGGATGACGCGGCGCGGCGCTTCTTGCTAGAGCGGGATTCGTTCGCTCCTGCTCACGTATCCCGCTCTCGCCGTTTGTTTTCCCGCGTGATTCAGACCTACGGTGATCCCACCTCCGGTCATCACGCTCGAGAGCAAGCCGGCTATCGCGAGCTTAGGGGCCGCCAGGCACCGGACCCGAATGACCCGGGAGCGATCCCGGGGGAGATATCGTGCAGCGTCTGCAGCGCATCGCCACCGGCAGCATCCTCGTCGGGCTCATCGTCCTGGGGCTGAAGGGGCTCGCCTGGTGGACCACCGGAAGCGCCGCGCTCTATTCGGACGCGCTGGAAACGGTGGTGAACGTGGTCGCGGCGGGGCTTGCGCTCGGCGCGCTGCGCTATGCGGCGCGGCCGGCGGATGCCAACCACCCCTACGGCCACGACAAGGCGGAATTCTTCGCGGCGGTGGTCGAGGGCGTGCTGATCGTCATCGCGGCGCTCTCGATTCTCGAGCATGCCTGGATGGTCTGGCGGCATCCCAGGCCGATCATCGCGCCGCTCCGCGGCATCGCGCTCAATGCGCTCGCCACGTTCATCAATGGCGGGTGGGCCGCCATCCTGCTGCGCGCCGGGCAGAGCGGCCATTCGCCCGCGCTCAGAGCGGATGCGCGCCATCTGCTGGCCGATGTGGTCACCTCGGCCGGGGTGATCGTGGCCCTGCTCGGCGCGATCCTCGGCGGGGCGCTCTGGCTCGACCCGCTGCTTGCGGTCGCCGTCGCCCTCTACATCCTCTTTTCCGGCTGGCGAATCATCCGCGCCTCGGTGGGCGGGCTGATGGATGAGGCGCCGGACCCCATCATCGTCGAGCGTATCCGGGCGCTGGTGGGCGAGCACGCGACAGGGGCGATCGAGGCACATGATCTGCGCATGCGCAGCACCGGGCGGCTCACCTTCCTCGAATTCCATCTCGTCGTTCCGGGCGCCATGCGCGTCGATGAGGCGCATGAGATCTGCGACCGGATCGAAGAAGCGCTGCGCAAGGCCATGGGAAACCTCGTCGTCACCATCCATGTCGAGCCCGAAATGAAGGCCAAGCGGCACGGTGTGCCCGTTCTGTGAAGCAGGTTCCGTGAAGCGGGCTGCGCTCGCCTTCCTTCTGCTCATGCTCGCGCGGCCGGAGGCGGAAGCCTCGCTCCGGGTGGTCTCCCTCAATCTCTGCACCGACCAGATGCTGCTCCTGCTCGCGCCCGGCGCGGCCGCGGGGCTTTCGCCGCTGGCGCGCGATCCCTCGCTCTCGGCGATGGCGGCGGAGGCCGCGCATGTTCCGCTCATCGCCCCCTCGGCGGAAGCGGTGCTCCGCCTGCATCCGGATCTCGTGCTCGCCGAGCCTTATGGCGCGCAGGCGACGGTGGCCGCACTCCGCGATCTCGGGCTCCGGGTCGTCATGCTGAACGACCCGACGACATTTCCGCAAATCCGCGCCGCCATCATGACTCTGGCCACCCTTCTCGGTGCGCAGGCGCGGGGAGCGGGGCTGATCGTGGCGATGAACCGCACGCTCGCCGCCTTGAAACGGCCGGCCGATCGGCCGACGGCGATCGTGCTCGAGCCGCGCGGACTCACTTCCGGTCCGGATTCGCTCGCGGGCAGCGTGCTCGCGGCTGCCGGGTACCGGGACACGGCCCGTGGTGGCTGGGTCAGCCTGGAGGCGTTGGTTGCCCATCCGCCCGATCTTCTTGTCCTGCCCGAGGCTCCGGGCTTTCCCTCGCTCGCGACCCGCCTGCTGGATGATCCGGCGCTCGCCGCCATCCCGCGCCGCCCGGTGCCGGCCGCCTGGATGATCTGCGGCACGAATTTCGCCGCCGAGGCCGCGCGAATGATCGCCCGTTGATGCATAAGATACGATGGGTTTTGGCTCTTCTCATCGTGCTTTCCCTGCTGTCGCTGCTGCTTGGGACATCCGGTTTCGGCGTGCCGCTGCCGGTGATCCTTTGGCAGATCCGGCTGCCACGCACTCTGCTCGCC
>JASHVY010000483.1 GCA_030044345.1 Acetobacteraceae bacterium
ATGCACTTCGATGAAGTCTCAGAAAGAAGGAGACTTCTTTTTCTGAAGAAAAAGAAGCAAAAAGACTTTTCTCCGTTTTCCGGACCAGAGCGTGATGATTTTTGATCATCACGCTCTGGTTTTGTTTTCTCGATCAATTTCATGACTTTGGCGGATCGCAGAGCGATCCGCCAGAAGCCATATTGATCTAGGCGCCGGCTGTGGACTCCGAATGAAGGGATAAAAGTCCCTTGGTTCTTTCTTTCAAGAAAGAACAACCTTTCTTCTTTGCTTACCGCATTTTTTACCGCGTTTGTTTCCCCCATGGGGCCTGGTAGAAGGTTCATAACACCTTCTCGTGATCCGGCACCGGATCAGCGTGAAAAAGCCTCTCTCGCTGACATGACCTGGGCTTTCAATGCGCTCCGGAGCAGCTCGATATCAGCGGTGAGCACCAGCTCATCGATGCCCATCCGTAACCATTGAGCCGCTTCCTCGGCACGGACCGCATGCATCGTGACCGGCAGGCGGGCCGCGTGCCCGGCCGAGAGAATATCGCGCAATACGGCTTCGTATCGAGGATCGGCGGAATCGAGGCCGAGCCCCAGGCCAAGGTCCACCGGGCCGATATGAAGCCCGGCGATGCCTTCAACCGCGGCGATCGCGGCAATGTCCGCAACGCCGCGTCGGTCCTCGATCATCGGGAAAACGAGCGGGCGGATCTCGGAGACTTCGGCGGGCGCCGGTCGCATCCCATAGCGCTGCCCGCCGAAGCTGCGCACGCCCTCGGGTTGGTAGCGCGCCCGGCGCACCGCCTCCTCGACAAGGGCCGTGCTGGAGGCCATCGCCACGACCACACCCGCCGCGCCATGATCGAGCAGGCGCGGAATGAGCGCCAGCTCCTGCTCCGAAACGCGCACCAGCGCCGCCACGCCCAGGGCGTCCAGCAACTGGATTCCGCGAAACGCGGTGCCAAGATCCCAGGCGCCATGTTGAAGATCGAGCCCGACCCAGTCAGGCTCGGCACGAGCAGCCGCCTCCACCACAAGTGGCTCCGGCAGCGCCAGCCACAATCCGATTTTCGTCCTCACAGCCGGCTCACTTTGCGAATCAGAAACGAAATCGTGCTCAGCCTCGTGGTCCTGCTAAGATTCGGCATTCTGCGCGCGCCTGGCGATAAGCTCCTGGAGCTCCTCGACGCCCACTTCGCCGCGATCGATGGTACGCACGATTCGCCCATGTTCGAGAAGCACGATCCGATCGGCGACAGGAAGAACATGATTCATATTGTGGTCGATATAGAGCACGCCCAGGCCGTGATCCCGGGCTTGATGGATGGAGGCAAGAACATTGCGGGTTTCCCGTACCGAAAGAGCGGCGGTCGGCTCGTCGAGCAAAAGGAGCTTGGCGCCGAAATAGATCGCCCTCGTGATCGCCACGGACTGGCGCTCGCCTCCTGAAAGCGCCCAAACCGGCTGCTCTGCCGAGCGTATCCGCGTAAGGCCCAGCTTGGCGATCGCAGTTTCTGCTTCCCGGCGCATTCGCCGTCGCTCAAGGACCTGCAGCGGGCCGATCTTGCGGGCGATTTCCTTGCCCAGGAAAAAATTCCGCCACAGGCTTAGCTGATCGACGATGGCGAGATCCTGATAAACCGCTTCGATTCCCAAAGCCCGCGCGCGGGCAGGGGTCCCGAAGCGAACCTCCTCACCCATGAATCTCAGGCTTCCCGAAGTCGGCTCGAGATAGCCGGCAAAGATCTTGAGAAGGGTCGATTTTCCGGCGCCGTTATCGCCAACCAGCGCGACGACCTCACCCGGCCACACCAGCAGGTTCACATCGAAGATAGCCTTGTTTCGGCCATAGCTGTGGGAAATCGCGCGTAGCTCGAAGAGCGGTTCACGGCTGCGATCCACTTCGTTCCTTTTCTCGGCCACCGGGATGGCGGCATCCGTGGGGTGAGAGTTCCGGTTCTGAGGGCCGTGGCTCACGCCTGGTTACCCCCGAAGCGGCCAAGCCGCACATTTGCGATCACCACGATGACGAGCAGGACGCCGATGAACGTGACGTAGAACGATCCCGGCACGCCGATCAGCACCAGGCCGATCTGGATCGTGGCCAGCAGATAGGCCCCGATGACACTGCCCCAGATGGTTCCCATGCCGCCGAACAGGGAGGTTCCCCCCAGAACCGCGGCCGTGATGGCCAGGAGTTCGTAATTCTGCCCCTGTCCTTGCGTGACCGTGTGAAGATAAGAAAACTGCATGCAGCCCGCCAGGCCCGCCAGCAACGCACTCAGGACGAAATTGATGCGCTTCACGCGGATCGTGGCAACCCCCATGGCCTTGGCCGGTCCGACCTTGCCGCCCGTCGCCAAGGTCCAGTTGCCATAGCGCAGGCGGGTCAGCACGAACCAGAAGACGAAGGCGATGACGAACATCCACACCAGCGGCATGTAAAAGGGGGTATTGCCGATCTGGGCTCCCAGCAGCCACATGGCGGTGCTCGGCTGGAACATCATGAGCTGATGCCCGGTGATGAGCAGGTTGTTCAGCCCTTCCAGGACAAAGAACATTCCGAGCGTCGTTATGAATGATGGAATGCCGAATATGGTCGTGACCAGACCATTGATGATTCCGACAAAGCAAGCGAGCCCGAGCGCGGCGATCAGGGAGATCCATTGGTTGATGCCGTCGCTGACGAAGAGAAGGGCCCAGACAATCGGGGTGAACGCGAAGTTCTGACCGACGGACAGATCGAACTCGCCGCTGATCATGAGGATCGTCACGCCGACCGCGACGATGGCGATCGTGGATGCGACCGAGCTGACGGCCGTCATCGTCTCGGGCGACCAGAAATTCCCCGTCTGAAGCGTGAAGAACAGCACGACGAAGAGAAGACCGAGACCCGGCGCCAGCTCGCGCACATTCAGGAGCGATTCGGTGAAGGACTTCACCCGCGTCCTGCCGCGCGACAAAAACGGAGCCGGCATTCCTTCGTGCGAAGTGTGGGAGGACATCGGTCTTTCGTTGCTATCTGGCGTCAAAGCAGGCCACTGGAAACAAAGAGCAGGTGTCCCGAATCCGTTCCCATTCTAATACTGCGCCCTTCGGAATCGGGACACTGGGAAGCCACCGACCGGCGGCCGGGCGGGAATGCCCCGCCGGACCGGCCACAGCGCGCAGAGCCCGTTTTGAGAATGCGGCTTGCGGTGAGTCGGAGGCGCCGCAGGCGCCGTCCGGCGTGGCTTTCGAGAACCGGAGCGGAGCGGTCTTTGAGGGCCGTGAGCACCGGAAGCGCAGAAAGACGCGTCGGACGACCACCACAGTCGCATTCTCAAGCGGGCTCTCAGCAGCGGCCGGCCTTGATGCAGGCCTGGATGACACCGATGTTCTTCTTGTCGACGATCGATGTCCCCGTATCGACGTCAACCGGGCTCAATCCATACCTGTCGTGAAAGACCAGGTTCTGAACCGCCAGGTAGGTTTGCAGAAACGGCTGCTGATTGATCGCCATGGTCAGCCAGCCCGTCTCGATCAGCTTGGCGGCCTCGGCGCCGACATCGAAGGTTGCCACCGGGACATTGAGATGATGTTGCCCCACATATTCCGCGGCGGGATTCGCTGCCGGGTTGCCTAGCCCGACGATGGCACAAATAGTGCGATCCGCCTGCAACGCGGCGCTGATCAGGGAAAGATTCTGTCCTTCATCAGCGGTGGCGACGAGATCCTTATAAGGATAGTGGACCGCATTCAATTCGCGCTTGACGCCATCCCCCCGCAGCGTCAGCACGAAAGCGGTCGGGAAGGGATTGACGATCAGGACCGTGCAGGGCTTGGCGGGAAGCGAAGGAAGAAAAGCCTTCATGAGGATCTCGCCGGAAGTCGATTCGTCCTGGCCGACGAAGGCAAGACCGGGAATCCGCTTATCCGCCGGTGCGTTTTCTCCCTCGAACCGGTCATTGTTGTAGAGGACGACAGGAATACCCGCGTTGAGCGCGGCCGTCGTGACCCCCTCCATGGCCTTCGAGGTATAGTCGATCGCGATCCCCTCGGGTTTGGCTGCGATGGCCGCCTGCACGAGGGGAATCATTCCGATATCACCGGTATCCTGGGCGGGTGCCTCGAATGCGACATTGACCCCGAGATCCTGGCCCGCCTGTTTGGCGCCATTCTCCTCCGTGATCCAGAAAGGATCGGTGAGGCTGGGCCCGATCACATAGATGGTTGGCTTGCCCGCGGCATGGGCCGCCCCCCCGCTCAGGGCAGCAAGCGCCATCGCCGAAGCCACGAGACCCATGCCGAAACGGCTGGTCTTCCTCCCGTTGATGAGCATTCGTGCTTCCTCCCTGGGTGTGCCCGTTCGGGCTTTTCACAGTTGCTCCATGCGCAACTATCTTTGAAACTCTGCTATGAAATCACGGTTCGGTCAAGAAGGAAGAATAATTGCGTTGCGTCAGACGCACCTAGTTGCGTTAGTTGCCGAGCTCCTTTAGAGTTCCGTCATGGTCGCAGGTCCACTCCGCATTGCCCGCGCCGGGCGGGAGAAGCCCCCATCGCAATCCGGGGAAAGTCACGTCATTCGCGTCTTCCGGACCCTGGAGCTGCTTGCGTCCGGCCCGCACACGGCAGCCGAGATCGCGGGGGCGCTCGGGGTGAACCGCAGCACGGCTCTGCGGTTGCTGACCGAGATCGAGCAGCTTGGCTATGTTCTGCGCGATCCGATAACGAAGAGCTACGCGATCGCGCCGGCCCGATTTTACCCCTTCATTTCCTCGCACGCGGATGATCTCGATTGGAGCGCGGTCGTAGACCCTGTCCTTTTGGAGCTTCGTGAAGCCTTTGGAGAGGCCACGGTCATGGGCGTGCCGGCCAATGGCACCATGGTCTATCTCGCGTTCTTTCCCTCCTCTCACATCATTACCGTTCGCGAGCGGTTGGGCACGACACGCCCGATGCATTGTTCCGCCCTCGGCAAGGCCTATCTTTCGGCGCTCGATGACCGTTCCCTGGATGGCGAGCTCGCGTCCCTGAACTATCAGGGCGGGTCGCCGCTTGCCGCTCAGGGACCGATCGAGCTGCGAAGGCGTCTGGAAGAGACGCGCAAGCGCGGCTATGCGATCGACCGTAACGAAACCATCGACGGAATGTCGTGCGTCGCAATACCCGTTCGCATCAGCGGAACCTTGATCGGCGCCATCGGTCTCTCCGGCCCCTCCCTACGGATCAGCGAAACGCGCATCGCGGAGATGGGAAAGCGACTCCTGCAAGTCGCACCTCGCCTGGGAGGCACACTCCGATGAGTCTTGGGCCGATGAGTCTTGGGCCGATGAGTCTCGGGCCGATGAGTCTCGGGCCGCCTGACTTTGGCAAGCGCATCGGCATGTCGTTGATCGCCGCCCGCGCCGATCTGGAAACTTCTGCCGCCATCGTCAAGGAGCTCGGCTTCGATGGCATGGAGGTCCACATCCATCAGCTCGGCCCGGGGTTGCCGGGCGTGCCGGTCTTCGAAGCCCATGCGGAGGCCGCTGGAAACGCGATACGGCGCGCAGGGCTCGTGGTCTCGGCGCTCAATGCCGTCGGGGATATCACCTTCGATCCGTTCCGTGGCCCGGAAGCCCTGGAGAGAACGATTGACGGACTGAGCGGCCATCTGCGCTGGGCGGAAGCGATGGGCGCGCCCCGCGTCCTGATTTGGGAAGGGCGGATCGAAGAGCGCCAATATGTGGATGCAGCCTGCAACACCCTTGCGCAACTGATCGAAAAGGCTGCTCATCGGAGCGGGCTTGAGAATCCGCCCGCGATCTCCTGCGAGCTGCATCCCTTCACGTTCGCTCTGAAGCATCGGGCGATCACGCCGCTCGCGGTGGCGCTGCGCTCTGTGGGGGCCGGCCTGTGCTTCGATTTTTGTCATTTCGGCGTGGCATTGGGGCGGGATCTGCTCGATGCCGTTGACAATGACGTGTTGGATGCGATCAATCACGTGCATTACTCCGATACCGATACGAAGACATCCGAGCTGCATTTTCCTCCAGGCGGGGGCGTTCTCGATCTTGAAGCCATCGGCAGCCGCCTCGAGGGCAAGCCCATCGCCGTGAGCTGGGACCTGTTCGGGTGGCCCGAGCCGCGCCATGCCGTGCGTTCCCGAATGGCCGCCTACGAAGCCTTCGTGCGTCGCCACGCGGCAAGCCTCGGGCACTCGGAAAGACGATGAAGACCGCAGAAGCCGTCGGATGGCTCAGATCGGAGAAATGTGCGGGTCGATGTGAACGCGGCCTCGACCGCTTGCTCCGGCCGGTGTGACGGCGATGCCCGAAATTGCATCGCACCCGAGAATGTTTCTTGTTGACCCCGCGGATATGTCGGTTTTCGGGCGGGCGCTGCTCGAGCATTCCGGGGCGCCCACCGAACATGCCGAGATTGTCATGGAGCACCTGATCCGCGCAAGCGAGATGGGTCTTGCCTCGCACGGCGTCATGCGCATCCCGCAATATCTCGCGGAGATCGAGGCGGGGATCATCGATCCCGCTGCGGAGCCCGAAATCGAGCAGACCGGCATCTCACGACTCCGCGTCGAGGGACGGCGGGGTTTCGGCCAGGTCGTCGGCATGCGCATGGTGTCCGCGCTGACACCATTGGCCCGGGAAACCGGACTTGCGATGGCCAATGGCCGCCATCTCGGCCATACCGGCCGCATCGGCGCCTATGCGGAAGCACTTGCCGAGGCAGCGCTGATCGGATTGGCCGTGTGCAACGGTGCGCCGTCCGGACATTGGGTGGCCCCTTTCGGAGGGCGCGAGGGGCGGATCTCGACGAACCCGATCGCCATGTCCTGGCCGGTCGATGGCGAGAAGCCGGTCATTGCCGATTTTTCCACCGCCGCTGCTCCCGAAGGGGTTTTTCGTGTCCTGCGCGACTTGGGGGCGGAGGCGCCCGAGGGTGCTCTGCGCGACGCCGCGGGGCGGCCGAGCCGCGATCCCAACGTGCTTTACGCAGTGCCGAAGGGAGCGGTGCAACCTCTTGGCGGGAAGCTCGGCTATCGCGGCACGGCGCTCGCGCTTTTCGTCGAAATCCTCACCACGCTGCTCAATGGCGATGAAGTCGATGATCGGTCACGGAAGGGCACCGACATGACCCTGCTCGCCATCGCGCCCCAGCCGGGATTCCCAATCCTTGCCCGCGCTCTTTCGGAGCACATACGCCGCTCCGCGCCGCTCGAGTCCGGGCAGCCGGTCCTCATGCCCGGAGATCGAGAATACGCGGCCGCGGCGGCGACCCGCTTGCTCCGTGTTGATGGATCGACCTGGGCGGCTCTGAAGAGTGCCGCCGAGCGCGCGGGCCTTGCCATGCCCGAGATGGAAGAGAGTGAAAAGTAAAGTCCAGTCGAAGGTTCGCTGACAGAGGGAGGAAATGTTGGAAAAACTGGTCGTCACGGTCACCTGCGATTCGACGATGTCCTATCCAGGCAATCCGTCGAATCCCACGCCCAAGGGATGGGACGTCGTCGCCGATGAATATGTGCGCTCGGTCAATGCCGGAGCCTCCATTTGTCATTTGCACGGGCCGTACACTGTCGATGCGGAAATTCAGGCCGACGGCACCAGGCTCTCCGACCTCGAAATCCCCGGCTGGGGACGTCTGCGCGACGCCATCCTCGATCGCTGCGATGCGGTCATTCAATATGGCATCGCCAATGGCCGCTTTCCGCAACGCAAGGAACTGATGCGCGCTCATAAGCCGGATATGATCTCCGTCTGCTTCAACGCCCACGATGAATGTTTCAACTACGAGCCGGGCAAGACCCCTGTAGAACTCTATGGACTCCACAACCGGGGCGAGCTCGCGGAATATGTGCGGGTCACGCGCGCGCTCGGGGTGAAGATGGAGATCGAGGCATTTCATTACGGTGGCGTGTGGAACGCCCTGCGCATGATCGAAACGGAGAGCATGGATCCCGCCGTCTGGGTGACCTTCTTCCTCGGCTGGCGTGGTGGCTGCTGGACCCCGCCGACTGTCAAGGCATTGCTGTTCATGCACGACCACCTGCCCGGCGGATTCCAGTACAATACCAGCGTCATGGAT
>JASHVY010000484.1 GCA_030044345.1 Acetobacteraceae bacterium
CGGATGAGCGATCTGCCGCCGCGAGGAGGGCACCATGGCCGAAGAAACGTCCGAGCTGCCGGGCCCGGATTTCGCCGCCGGGATCGATGCCGGCGTCCTTGCCGATGGTGCGATGCTGCTCGGCCATGCCGATGGCGAGGCCGTGCTGCTGGCGCGGCGCGGCGCCGAATGGTTCGCCGTCGGCGCAAGCTGCTCGCATTATCACGGGCCGCTCGCGGAAGGGCTGATGGTCGGCGAGACGGTGCGCTGCCCCTGGCACCATGCCTGCTTCAGCCTGCGGGACGGGGCGGCGCTCCGGGCCCCGGCGCTCGACCCGCTGCCGAGCTGGCGGGTCGAACAGACGGGAGCGCGGGTCTTCGTTCGCGAAAAGCGTGCCGCGCCCACGCCCAAGCTTCTTCCGGACAGTGCCGCGATCCCCCGCCGGATCGTCATCGTGGGTGGCGGCGCGGCCGGAAATGCCGCCGCCGAAACCCTGCGCGCGGAGGGCTATGAAGGGGAGATCGTGCTGGTTGGCGCCGAGCCCTCGCTTCCCTGCGACCGGCCCAATCTTTCCAAGGATTTCCTTGCGGGCAGCGCGCCCGAGGAATGGGTCTTCCTGCGCACGGAGGATTTCTATCGCGAGCACCGCATCACGCTCGCACTCGGCACGCCCGCGACCGGCCTCGATCCCGCGGCGCGGGAACTCAAGCTCGCGGACGGGCGGGTTCTTGCCTGGGACGCGCTGCTGCTTGCCACCGGCGCGGTGCCGCGCCGGCTCGCCATCCCGGGCGCGGATCTGCCGCACGTCTTCACCCTGCGCTCGCTCGCCGATTGCCGGGCCATCATCGCGCGCGCCGGCGCCGCCCGCTCCGCGGTCGTGGTGGGGGCGAGCTTCATCGGGCTCGAAGCGGCCGCCTCGCTGGCCACCCGCGGGCTCGCGGTCGCCGTGGTGGCGCCGGAAGCCCAGCCGATGGCCAATGTGCTCGGCCCTGAGCTCGGCGGCTTCCTCAAAGGGCTGCACGAGGCGCACGGCGTTGGCTTTCATCTCGGCACCACCCCGCAGGCGATCACCGGGCAGGGGGTGACGCTCGCGAACGGGACCGAGCTCAAGGCGGATCTCGTCCTGGTCGGGATTGGCGTGAAGCCCGAGACCGGCCTTGCCGAGGCGGCCGGGCTCGCCGTCGCGAATGGCGTGCTCGTCGATGAATTCCTTGCCGCGAGCGCGCCGGGAATCTTCGCCGCCGGCGATATCGCCTCCTGGCCGGTCCGGCCGAACGGTGAGCGTCTGCGGATCGAGCATTGGGTGGTCGCCGAGCGGCAGGGAAAGATCGCCGCGCGCAACATGCTCGGCCGGCGCGAGCCGTGTGACATCGTGCCTTTCTTCTGGACCCAGCAATACGATGTCTCGCTCAATTATGTCGGCCACGCCGCGCGCTGGGAGCGGCTGGAGCTCGAAGGCTCGCCCGAGGCGCGGGATTGCCGGGTGACCTATTTCACGGGCGGACGGAAAAGTGCGGTCGCGACCATTTTCCGCGACCTCGAGAGCCTGGAGGCGGAAGTGGCGTTCGAGCGGGAATTTCCGCCCGCCCGCTGACAGACTTTGCTGACAGGCCCTACAGCTTCTCCACCTGGCTATATTCGAGCTCGACCGGCGTGGCGCGACCGAAGATCGAGACGCTCACCTTGAGCCGGCCCTTCTCCTCGTCCACATCCTCGACCGTGCCGTTGAAGCTGGTGAAGGGCCCGTCCGCGACACGGACCTGCTCGCCCACCTCGAAGAGCACGGCCGGCCGCGGCCGTTCCACCCCTTCGCGCGTCTGCTTCAGAATCCGCTCGGCCTCGGCGTCGGTGATCGGGCTCGGCTTGGTCCGGCTGCCGAGAAAACCCGTCACCTTCGGGGTATTCTTGACGAGGTGCCAGGCATCGTCGGTGAGGTCCATCTTCACCAGCACATAGCCCGGGAAGAATTTCCGCGCCGCATTGACCTTCTGGCCGCGGCGCATCTCCACCACCTCTTCGGAAGGAACCAGCACTTCCTCGAACTGGTCGGCAAGCCCCTTCTGCTGCGCCTGCTCCTTGATCTGCTGGGCGATCTTCTTCTCAAATCCGGAATAGACGTGCACGACATACCAACGCTTGGCCATTACAGAACGTTCCCTAGAGCGTGATGACCGAAGGTGGAATCACCGGAGGTCTGAATCACGCGACAAAACAAAGACCAAGAGCAGGATGAGTGAGTGCGAGCGATCTCATCCTGCTCTAGAGCGTGATGACCGAAGGTGGAATCACCGCAGGTCTGAATCGCGCGCAAAAACATATGACGAGAGCGGGACAGGTGGGCGCGGGCGAATGCATTCTGCTCCGAGCTCCCGTTAAAATCCCGCTCCGAAAAGAGCGCGGACCCCGAGGCCGATCACCTGGTCCACGATCAGGAAGAAGACGGCGATGGCAGCCGCCATGGCGATGACCAGCCCGGTCGAGACGAGCGTTTCCCGGCGCGAAGGCCAGGTCACCTTTGCGATTTCGCTGCGCACCTCCCGGACAAACCGGGCCGGATCCACCGCCACCTCAATCCTCTCCTCATCCCCGCGGCTGCCGCTCGGCACAAAAACAACATCCCTCCGCCCCTGCCGGAAGCTGGCAGGGGTGGAGGGTCTCGAACCCCCAACCTCCGGTTTTGGAGACCGGCGCTCTAGCCAATTGAGCTACACCCCTCCATCGAGGGCTGCCGCAAGCTAGAGAGAACGCCCCGCCTGCCCTGTCAAGTCGGAAACCCCGTTGCGGAATGCAAGCCGGGCGCGGCTTCAAGGATCAGGGAAGCGGCGGGCCGCCGATATCGTGGCGATAGAATCCGCCCGGCCAGTCGATCGCCCGCACCGCATCATAGGCTCGCGCCCGCGCCTGATCGAGATCGGCCCCGCGCCCGCTCACCGTCAGCACCCGCCCGCCGGCCGCCTCCAGCCGCCCGCCGGCAATCCGGGTGCCGCTGTGGAAGATCTGCACGCCGGGCAGGCTTCCGGCCCGGTCGAGCCCGCGGATCTCGCTTCCCGTCTCCGGCGCTTCCGGGTAGCCGCGGGCGGCGAGCACCACGGCGACCGAAGCCCCGGAATGCCAGCGCAGATCGAAATCGCCAAGCTCGCCCTCGCAGGAAGCGAGCAGGGCGGGAAGCAGGTCGGAGGCGAGCAGCGGCAGCAGCGCCTGGCATTCGGGATCGCCGAAGCGGGCATTGAACTCGATCAGCTTCGGGCCTTCCGCGGTCAGCATCAGCCCGGCGAAGAGGATGCCGCGGAAGGGGCTGCCGCGCCGGGCGAGCTCCGCAAGCGCCGGCCGCACGATCCGCGCTGAGGCCGCTTCGGCCAGGGCGGGCGTGAGGGCGGGCGCGGGGGCGACGGCGCCCATCCCGCCCGTGTTCGGCCCGCGATCGCCGTCATGGGCGCGCTTATGATCCGTCGCCGCGCCCAGCGGCACGGCGTGCTCACCGTCGCAGAGGGCGAAGAGGGACACTTCCGGCCCGGACAGGCATTCCTCGATCAGAACGATTTGCCCGGCCGCGCCGAGCCGCTGCTCCTCCATGAAAGAGGTGACCGCCGCCTCCGCTTCCGCGACGCTCCCGGCCACCACGACCCCTTTGCCGGCCGCGAGCCCGTCCGCCTTCACGACCAGCGGCGCGCCGAGCCTGCGGCAATGGGCGCGGGCTGCTTCCGCATCCGCGAAGCGGGCATAGCGGGCGGTCGGGATGGAGGCGGCGGAAGCGATCTCCTTGGCGAAGCTCTTCTCGCCCTCGATCCGCGCCGCGGCCGCGCTGGGGCCGGCGCAGGGAATGCCCGCCTCGGCGAGCGCGTCGGCAAGTCCGGCGACGAGCGGCGCCTCCGGGCCCGGCACGACGAGATCGACCGCATGGGCACGGGCGAAGGCGACCAGCGCGGGAAGATCGAGCACGGAGATCGGCACCGTCTCGGCGATTGTCGCGATGCCGGGATTGCCGGGCGCGCACCAGAGTTTGGTCAGCAGCGGGCTGGCGGCGAGCGCCCAGCAGAGCGCGTGCTCGCGCCCGCCCGATCCCACCACCAGAACCCGCATCCCGCGCCCCCGCGCCTTGAGACTCGGGTTTCTAGATCAATATGGCTTCCGGCGGAACGCTTTGCGATCCGCCAAAGCCATGAAATTGATCGAGAAAATAAAATTAGAGCGTGATGATTTCAGATCATCACGCTCTAAGGTAAGGCGCCCATGGGCTAAAGTGCGGGCATGAGCGAGATCACCCTCAATATCCCCGAATACACGGTCGCCGAGATTTCCGGCGCCGTGAAGCGCACGCTGGAGACGGCCTTCGGCCGGGTGCGCGTGCGCGGCGAGGTGACCGAGCTCAAGCGCTATGCCTCCGGGCACATCTATTTCTCGCTCAAGGATGGCGGGGGAAAGCTTGCCGCCGTCGCCTGGAAAAGCGTCGTGCCGCGACTCGGCATGGTGCCGGAGAACGGCGTCGAGGTCATCGCGACCGGGCGGATCACCGCCTATGGCGACCGCTCGACCTATCAGCTCATCGTCGAGCGGCTGGACTATGCCGGCGAGGGGGCGCTGCTCGCGCGGATCGAGCTTTTGCGCCGGAAGCTCGCGGACGAAGGACTTTTCGACGAGGCGCGCAAGCGGCTCCTGCCGCTGCTGCCGCGGGTGATCGGCGTCGTCACCTCCGCCCAGGGCGCGGTGATCCAGGATATCCGCACCACCATCGCCCGCCGCTTTCCCCGCACGATCCTGCTTTGGCCGGTGCCGGTGCAGGGCGAGGGGGCGGCGGAGCGGATCGCCGCCGCGATCGCGGGCTTCGGCAGCCTGCCGCCGGAGGGTCCGGTGCCGCGCCCCGATGTGCTGATCGTCGCGCGTGGCGGCGGCGGCCTCGAGGATCTGATGGCCTTCAATGACGAGGCGGTGGTCCGCGCCGCGGCCGCGAGTCCGATTCCGCTGATCGCGGCGGTCGGCCACGAGACGGACATCACGCTGATCGATTACGCGGCCGACCGCCGGGCCCCCACCCCGACCGCCGCCGCCGAGCTCGCGGTTCCGGTGCGGACGGAGCTGCTCGCCGGCCTCGCCCAGTTCGGCGCGCGATTCGTGGGCGCGCTGCATCGGCTGGCCCAGGAGCGGCGCCTCCGGCTCGAGCGGGCGGCGCGCGCGCTGCCGGATCTG
>JASHVY010000485.1 GCA_030044345.1 Acetobacteraceae bacterium
AGGTCATGGGCTTTAC
This sequence comes from Acetobacteraceae bacterium, assembly GCA_030044345.1. Taxonomy (GTDB): domain Bacteria; phylum Pseudomonadota; class Alphaproteobacteria; order Acetobacterales; family Acetobacteraceae; genus JAKAWQ01. The sequence goes on from JASHVY010000485.1 coordinate 17, forward strand.
GGCGTATTGGGTTCCCCTGTCCGATTGACGGATACAACCCTGTGGCGGACGCCGGATGTCGCGTGCTGCCCTCAGCGCAGTCAACGCCAAGCATGTGTCAGGGTGAAGCTGTTTTGGCTGATAGGGTGCAATTTGAGCGGTTGGCGATATTGCTACCGAACAAACCGCGTGGGGTGCCCCGTGTGGACGACCGACGGGTGATCTCCGGATCGTCCATCTGCTGATAAGCGGCGGGCAGGGTCCGTGGACGGCAGGGGCGTCCACGGGCCCCGCAAGACACTCTACAACCGATGGGTGCGCTGGGCGCGGCAGACCGCATGGCGCCGCGCCGTGGCGCTCGCCATCACTCCGGGACAATTCTGGTGTTTCGTCCCAACAATGCGGAGCGGGCAGGTATGGAGCTGAGGGGGATCGAACCCCTGACCTCCTCATTGCGAACGAGGCGCTCTCCCAGCTGAGCTACAGCCCCTGACCCCGCGAGCGGCGCGAACATGCGAATAGGGCTCCAGAGTGTCAAGCAACGGTTGCCTCACGGGCGGGCCATGATTAGCTTCCGCGCGGCCCACGGAGACGGCGCCGGATGTACCCTATCTATTGGCTGATCTCGGAACTGATCCACCTTTATATCTGGGCGGTGATCATTGCGGCCGTCTACAGCATGCTGGCGGCTTTCGGCGTGCTCGATACCCGCAACCGCATCGTCTGGACGATCGGCGATTTCCTCTATCGCCTCACCGAACCGGCTCTGCGCCCGATTCGCTCGGTGCTGCCCAATCTCGGCGGCATCGATATCAGCCCCCTGATCCTGATCCTGCTGCTCGAGGCGTTGCAGATGCTGCTGGCCAGGGCTTTCTTCACGATCGCCGGCGCCTGAAGCGCCTCTCGTGCCCGCACGGATCATCGATGGGCGGGCGCTCGCCGCCGCGCTCAATGCCGAGACGGCGCATCGGATCGAGGCCGGTCGCTTCCACCCCGGTCTCGCGGTGGTGCTGGTCGGGGATGATCCCGCCTCCGCCATCTATGTGCGCAACAAGGACCGGGCGGCGCGCGCCGTCGGAATCGAGGCTCGGACGATCCGGCTCCCCGCCGATACCAGCGAGACCGCGCTGCTCGCGCGCATCGCCGCGCTCAATGCCGACCCGGTGATCGATGGGATCCTCGTCCAACTGCCGCTCCCGCCGCAGATCCGTCCCCAAGCGGTCATCGAGGCGATCGATCCGGCCAAGGATGTGGATGGGCTCTCGCCGGTCAATGCCGGTCGGCTCTTCATGGGCCGGCCGTTTCTCGTGCCCTGCACCCCGCTCGGGGTGATGAAGCTTCTCGCTGCCGCCGATGTCTCCGTCTCCGGCGCCCGCGCCCTGGTCATCGGCCGCTCGAACCTGGTCGGCAGGCCGCTCGCCGCCCTGCTGACCGCCGCCGATGCCACGGTGACGGTCGCCCATTCCCGCACGCGGGACCTCGCCGCCGAGTGCCGTCGCGCGGAGATCCTGGTCGCGGCAGCAGGCCGGCCGGAACTCGTGCGGGGCGACTGGATCGCCTCGGAGGCGGTGGTGATCGATGTCGGGATTCATCGGCAGAAAGGCGGCGGCCTTGTCGGCGATGTCGCCTTCGCCGAGGCCCTGCCGGTCGCGGCTTCGATCACGCCGGTGCCGGGTGGCGTCGGGCCGATGACGACCGCCTGCCTGCTCGAGAACACGCTGACGGCGGCCCTCGCCCGTCGAGGTCATCCGGGCAAGGGATAGCGCCGTCCCAAGGCGGCCAGCGCCTCGGGCGCCGGGCTCGTTTCGTCGATCTCCCGCACCTTGCGCGCGAGCACCCAGGACGACCCATAGCCATAGCCGAAGGGCAGGCCGAGATCGCCCGTCTCCTTGTCGAGCGGGTAGAGCCGGGTGCGATCCGCCATGCCCGCGCTCAATACCTCGAAGCCGAAGGGCTCGCCGAACAGCAGCTTCAGCGCCTCGTCGGTGAAGCGCCAGAAATCGTTCGGCTCCTCATGCACCGGCCAGGCCTGAGGGGTGATGTGGTAGGTGAGGCCGCCCGGCCGCAGCACGCGGTTGATCTCGGCCGCCACGATCCAGGGCATGGCGAGATGCTCGAGCACGGCCCCCGAGAAGACGGCATCGAAGCTGCCCGGCCCGACGAGACGCGAAAGCGCGTGCACATCTCCCATCACGTCCACGGTCGGTCCGGGGTGGATATCCATCCCGACATAGCGCCGCGCTTTCGGGAAGCGATCGCGGAGCGGCTCGGTGCGACTGCCGACGAGCCTTGCCCCGATCTCCAGGACCTCGAATCCCCGCGCATTGGCCTCGGCGACGAAGCGGATGAAGGCCCGGTCCTTCTCCTCCGCCTCGCGCGTGATCCTGGCGGCCGGCGGCCCGGCGCGGGCCGGCAAGGATAGCGAGAGCTGGGCCGGCCCGGCCTCGGTTCCGATCCGAAGCGTCACCGCTTCCCCGGTGCAGTTCGGGACGAAGAGGGCGAAGCCGGCGGCCGGCTCCGTGAGCTTCGGCTCATGCGCGATGAGGTCGGGGCGCGAGGTGAAACGCGGGATCGGATGCGGCCCGTTCGAGGGTTTTTGTGCATCCAGGATCGCGGCGGAGACGACACGATGCTCATAGGCATGGAGCCAGCCCTGGAGGTAGAGGCCGCCATCCTCCCGCCACCAGGCCTCGATCGCGCCAGATGTTTTTACATCATTGTTTTTATTGTTTTTTTCGGCTTCGACGGGGCCAAGCGGGTGCATCGCGTTCGGCGGGTGGGGCGGGAGGGTCAGCGCGTGGAATCCGGGTACATCCGCGTTGCAGGCCAGGTGGATCGGCGGCCTCGCCGTCAGGGCGGCGGCAGCGAGGCGGCGCTGCCATCGGCGGAAGGCGTCCGACCGGGCCGGCTGGAATACGAAAAGAAAGAATGTCGCGCCGGCTGGATTGGCGAAGGCCGGAAAGCCGAAGGAGAGATCAGCGCCCTTGCGGATCCTATCGAGCCGTGCCGCGCGTGAGGCGCCATTCCGCGGATCGAGCAGCAGGACGGAGACTGGTCCGCCGTCAGGATCGAGCGGCGGCGCCGGCAGGCAGATCGCCGCAAGGTCCGCGGGAGCGGAGAATCGCTCAGCGATGACCGGCG
>JASHVY010000486.1 GCA_030044345.1 Acetobacteraceae bacterium
GATTCGAACCAGACATCGACGATGTCGTTCACCTGCTCGTAATCGTCCGGATTTCGCCCCGGCCCCAGGAACCGCTCGGGCGGAGAAGTGTACCAGGCATCCGCGCCTTCGGCGGCGAAGGCCGCGACGATGCGCGCCATCACCGCCGGATCGCGCAGCGGCTCTCCGCTGCGGCGCTCCACGAACACCGTGATCGGCACGCCCCAGGCACGCTGACGGCTCACGCACCAATCGGGCCGCTGCTCGACCATGCTGGCAAGCCGCGTGCGGCCGCGCGCGGGCACGAAATCCGTCTCGGCGATCGCGGCGAGCGCCTTGCCGCGGATATTCTCCGGCCCGTCCATGCGGATGAACCATTGCGGTGTCGCACGAAAGATGAGCGGCGCCTTGGAACGCCAGGAATGCGGGTAGGAATGGACGAGCCTGCCGCGCGCGATCAGCGTGCCCGCATCCTCGAGCGCTTTCACGACCGGGCCCGCCGCCTTGTACACATGCAGCCCGGCGAAGAGCGGCACCCACGCATTGAACGTGCCGTCCGGCCCGACCGTGTCGGGCACTTCCAGCCCATGGGCCTGGCCGAGCGCGAAATCCTCCTCGCCATGGCCCGGCGCGATATGCACGAAGCCGGTGCCCTGCTCGGTGGTGACGAAATCGCCTTCGAAAACGGGCGCGTCCTGCTCATAGCCGTGCCCCGCCAGCGGGTGGCGGCAGACCAGCCCCACCAGCTCCTCGCCCTTGAAGACATGCTCGACATGATGCGTGGCGATCCCGGTGGCGGCGCAGAATTCGGGCAGCAGGGCCAGCGCCACCAAAAGCTTCTCGCCCGGCCGCGCGAGCGATCCCGGTTCCACCGAGTCGATATGCGCGAGCGCATAGTCGATCCCCGCGCCGCAGGCGATCGCGCGGTTGCCGGGAATGGTCCAGGGCGTGGTGGTCCAGATCGCGACCGAGACGCCGTGGAGATCGGCGCGACCGGTGCTCGCGGGATCGATCGGGAAGCGAACGAAGATCGTCTCGCTCGTATGGTCGTGATATTCGATCTCGGCCTCCGCGAGCGCCGTCTTCTCGACCGGGCTCCACATCACCGGCCTCAGGCCGCGATAGAGCGCGCCGGAAAGAAGGAATTTTCCGATCTCGGCGGCAATCGCCGCCTCGGACGGGAAATCCATCGTCGCATAGCGGTCCGCCCAATCGCCGGCGACGCCGAGGCGGCGGAACTCCTCGCCCTGCACGCCCATCCATTTCTCGGCATAGGCCCGGCACTCGGCGCGAAAGGCGACGATCGGCACGGCATCCTTGTCGCGGCCCTTGGCGCGGTATTCCTCCTCGATCCGCCATTCGATCGGCAGGCCATGGCAGTCCCAGCCCGGGATGTAGAGCGCATCGAACCCCGCCATCTGCCGCGCGCGGTTGACGACATCCTTGAGGATCTTGTTGAGCGCGGTGCCGATATGCAGGTGCCCGTTCGCATAAGGCGGCCCGTCATGGAGGATGAAGAGCGGCCGGCCCAGGCTCTTCCGCCGCAGCTCCGCCCACAGATCCCGCTCCGCCCAGCGCGCGAGCAGGCGCGGCTCCAGCCGCCGAAGCTCGCCGCGCATCGGGAAGGATGTGGCGGGCAGGAACACGGTATCGCGGTAATCGTCTCGGCGGTCGTTCATTTTCGGGTCCAACGGCCTGGGGCCGCAGATATGGGGGAGAAAGGCAAAAGGGGGAATAAGGCTTGCCGCGCGAAGGGCGGCGATCGTCTCTTCCCGCGTCTCAGGTCCCGGCCTGGAGCGGTCAGGCCGGGCCGATAATTCGCAGATCGAGACGAGCCATGGGCCGGACTATGCGGAGGCGGAGAGCGGAAGGTCAAGGAGCCGGCGGGCCTCGGCGGCATCTTCGGCGATCTGGGCGGTCAGCGCGGCGAGATCGGGGAAGCGCCGCTCGGGGCGGAGATAATGGAGCAGGCTGACCGAAAGCTCGGCGCCATAGAGATCGCCCGCGAAATCGAAGAGATGCACCTCGAGCCGGCTTTCCGTCCCGCTCGCCACCGTCGGCCGCCGGCCGAGATTGGCGACCCCCGGCCGCTCCGCCCCGTCCGGCAGGCGGACCCGAACGGCATAGACCCCCCGCGCCGGCTCGAGATGGCGGCCGAGGGGGATATTGGCGGTCGGAAAGCCGAGCGTCCGCCCGCGCCGGTCCCCGGCCATCACGGGCCCGCGAATCGCCCAGGGGCGGCCAAGCTCGGTTGCGGCGCGTTCCGGATAGCCCTCCTGGAGCAGGCGGCGGATGCGGGTCGAGGAAATCGGCCCCTCGGCATCGGTAAGCAGCGGCACCACCGAAAGCCCGATGCCGAGCGCCTCGGCCCGGGCGGAGAGAAAGCCCACATCGCCGCCGCGGCGATGACCGAAGGCGAAATCCGGCCCGCAGGCAAGGTGGCGCGCGCCGAGGCCGCGATAAAGAATCTCGGAAACGAAGGTCTCGGCCGAAAGCTCGCTGAACGGCCAGTCGAACGGCAGCTCATAGAGGATGGTCACACCGAACGAAGCCAGCGCCGCCGCCCGCTCGGCCGAAAGCGTGAGGCGGAAGGGCGGGTCCTCGGGGCGGAAGAGCTCGCGCGGATGGGGCTCGAAGGTGAGCACGGCGCGCGGCGCATCGGGCCGGGCACGATGGGCGGCCTCGAGGATGAGCGCATGGCCGCGATGCACCCCGTCGAAATTGCCGAGCGCGATGCT
>JASHVY010000487.1 GCA_030044345.1 Acetobacteraceae bacterium
ATCGAACGGTCGAGGAGAACATCTTCGCCAGCATTCTGCCGGCCGGTGCGTTTCGCTTCATCAATCCGCGGGTGCGCCAGCGCAAGGTGGAGGAGGCGATGCAAAGGCTTGGCGCCTTCGTCGACCTGAAGGCGCGCGTCGGGCAATTGCCGCTCGCCTATCGCCAACTCGTCGAGATCGCTCGGGCCTTGTGCAGAGGCGGGGCGGTCCTCATTCTCGACGAGCCCACATCGGCGCTTTCACAGCCGGAAGCCCGCGGCCTTTTCGAGGCCATTCGCAGCATCGTCGCGCGGGAGGCGGCGGTCATCTTCGTGTCGCATCGTCTCGACGAAGTCTTCGAAATAACCGATGCGCTGACGGTGCTCCGCGATGGCCGGGTGGAGGGTCGCTGGCGAACTGCCGATGCCGATATCGAGACCATCACCCGAGCCATGGTTGGCGATCTGGCGGATGAACGCTCCGCCGAGAGAGGCGCCCTTGGCGAGCGGAAGACGGCCATTTCGATCAGGGGATCGGCGGTTGGGATTCCCGAACTCGATTTCGCAATTCGCACGGGAGAAGTGGTGGGGTTGGCCGGCCTTGAGGGGGCCGGCGTCTCGACTGTCCTGCAAATGCTTGGTGGCGTGGTGCCGGTCAAGGGCAGCATCGAGGTTGCGGGACGGGCGGTCAGGCTCGACCATCCGAGCCAGGCGATCCGCGAGGGGATCATCTATATGCCGGCCGATCGCAAGAAAGGCGGTCTTTGGCTCGAGCACGACTCGATATTCAATATCGGCGCGGCGCTTGTCGAGAAACTTCCGTTTGGATGGCTGCCCCACAAGACGCTGAAGGATTCTGCTGCTGCCCGTCTGGCGCAGGTCGGCGTGCGCGAAAACGCGCTCTACGAGCCGGTTCGCCGGCTATCCGGGGGCAACCAGCAGCGCGTTTTGCTTGGCCGATCGCTTCAGGCCGGCCCACGCGTGTTGTTGCTCAACGATTTCACACGCGGCGTTGACGTCAGGGCCAAGGCGTCCATCCATCACGTCGTTCGGGAACTTGCGGCTGCGGGGCTGGCCGTTTGCGTCACGTCCTCGGATCTCGAGGAGCTTCTCGGCGTTGCCGACCGTATCATATGCATGCGTGCGGGGCGCATAGTGGCCGATCGCCCGAGCAGCCAATTCGACAAACTCAGTCTGCTGGCAATGGCCTCGACGGCGCCGTAGCGCGAGGCCGAAAACCTGGAGTGACAACTCCCCGTCTCCGATTCGAACCTGATGACGGCATTTCGTCGTTGTCGATAACTGACCGAAACCGATCTCATTGGAATGATTTTCAAATTGACGTTGTGATGCGCCAAGCTGAGGCAAGCCAAGTGGAAGGCATTGTCAATTTTGGAGACACGCCCCGCTTTGCGAGAAGAGTTCGACATCCCGGAAGCGCACGCTGAAGACGTGAGAGAGCCGGACCGCATGGCTGATCAGCTCAGGTGGAAGCCGGAGGCGGGGCGGGGGCGGTGGCACGGGTTCGGTGGCTCGCTCATCCGCTCACTCTTGCCCGAGCTGCTGCTGCCTGGATCTTGTTGACATCTTATATCCTATAGGATATTGAATTATAGAAATCTGCCGGTGGACGCCTTCCGGTTCAACCGACGGGCCAGTTCAACCGACGGGCAAGAGGGGACATGAAAATCGCGAGCCGGGCGATTGCGAGGGCCACGGACGTCGAACCGTTACGGCGGCAGATGCTTGCCGAACATGCCTACGAACGGCTGAAGGAGCTGATCCTCGATCGCCACATCGCTCCCGATAGCTGGATGGCGGTCGATGTCCTTGCCCATGATCTCGGTGTCTCTCCCACGCCGGTGAGGGAAGCCTTGGGTCGCCTCGAGCAGGATGGCCTGATCCGCAAAATGGAGAATGGCCGCTACCGGACCGAGCCTCTGCTCACACGCGCAACGTTCAATGAGCTTTATGAGGTTAGGTTGCAGTTGGAGCCTTTCGCCGCCGGTTCGGCCGCCAAGCACATCACCGGCGAAGAATTGATCCTGCTAAGAGAGGTCGAGCTCTCGATGCACACGGCGCCGACAGGCAATGTCTATGCGCAGTTCGCGCAGTTCACCACGGCCAATGCCGCCTTTCATGACATTATCGCCAAGGCGGCACGCAACCGGTTTCTCTACGACGCCATCTGCCGCCTGCACAGTCATCATAGGCTGGCGCAGCTTTATCTCCATCACGGGATCATCGATGCAGAGCCTGCCCTTGAGGAACATGCTGCCATCGTCGATGCCCTGACCGCACATGCCGCGCGTTCGGCTCGCGATCTCATGCGGGGACATATAGAACGATCGCGGCGACAGCTTCAGGACCTTGTTGCTGAGGAAGGGATGGCCTGAGCCATCTTGCCATTGTCAAGTTCCCGGACTTCAGAAGGGAGGAGGAGGAAATATGTCCATTTGTCGTTCGTGGCGCGCGGTGCTGCTCGGTGCCGCATCGGTCGCGGCAATTGCCTGCGTTTCAGCGGAGTCTGCCGCCGCCAAGACCTATCATATCGCGCTGAGCAACTCCTACATTGGCAATCAGTGGCGTGTGCAGATGGTCAATCTGACCAAGGCCTACGCCAAGAAATATTATAGCGGCCAGGTCAGGCTCACCGTGGTGAATTCGGGCACCGACGTCCAGGCGCAGATTGCGGCCATCGACGACATGATCTCGCAGCGGGTTGACGCAATCCTTGTCGATCCGGCTTCCGAATCGGCATTGAACCCAGTCCTGGAAGAGGCGACCAAGCGGGGCATCATCGTGGTCGATTTCGACCATGCCGTTACTGCCCCTTCGGCATACAAAGTGGGTGTAGATTTCGTGAAGTTTGGAGCGATCATGGGCCAATGGATGGCTGATGCGCTCAAGGGCAAGGGTGACATCATCATGAACCGCGGTGTTCCGGGGTTCGAGGGGGATAAGGCCGAGTACAAAGGTGCGACCGACGTCTTTGCCAAGTATCCGGATATCCACATCGTTGCCGAAGTTTACGGCAAGTGGGACGATAGCGTCTCCCAGGCCGAGATCATGAAAGTGCTGCCGGCCCACCCCAAGATCGATGGCATCCTGAACCAGGCCGGTGATTTCGGGGTGGTGCAGGCTCTCCTCAACCTGCACCGGCCTTTCGTGCCGATGACAGGCGAGGCCTCCAACGGGTGGCGCCTCGCCATGCTTCAATATAAGAACCAGGGGCTTAGCGGCATCTCCGTTGGCGATCCGCCGACACTGGGTGCCTACGCGCTGAAGGTTGCCGTGGACGTACTGGAAGGGCATCCGCCCGCATCCAAAGACATCAGTGTGGGCATTCCGACATTGACAACCGATCAACTGAAGGTGGGCGTCAACGTCTTCCCGAATCTGCCGCCGACCGTTTATGACGACATCGATATTCCAAATTCCGGACTCAAGCCTTTGACCATTCAGGATTCGCTCGGTAAGTAGCAGAATTGTCGTTCGAGAACGCGCGAGGCCGGCGATGGCCGGGCAAGGCATCTCATGCTCGTGCTGCAGAACATCGATAAGAGCTTCGGCGCGACGCGAGCGGTCCAGGATGTGACGCTCGACGCCGCGCCCGGCTCGGTGCTTGGGCTTGTCGGGGAGAATGGTGCCGGAAAATCGACCCTGATGAAGATCGCGGGCGGGATCATCCGCCCCGATCGCGGCAGTGTCAGCCTGGATGGCGCTGCGGTCTCCGGGCGCGACGCGCGGGGAATGATTTCACGCGGGATTGCCAGCGTCTTTCAGGAGCTGACGCTGGTGCGCAACCTCACGGTTGCGGAGAATATGGGCATTCTATCGCCCCCCACACGGATCTGGGGCAGCATCGACCGCACGGGTCTCGAAGACGAATGCAGGCTCGCCCTCGAGCGCTATCACGTGTCAGCCAGGCCCGAATCCCAGGTGGGCGATCTGCCGCTCGGGCTGCAACAGATGCTGGAGATCGTGCGCGCGGTTCGCCGCAGGCCAAGAGTTCTGCTGCTCGACGAAGCGACAGCAGCGTTGGGCGCGGCCGAGGTCGCATGGCTCTCGCATATCCTCGCGGAGGAGCGGGCGCGTGGCGCGATCATCCTTTTCATCTCCCATCGCTGGGATGAGATTTTGGCTTTCTGCCAGCGCGTGGCGATCATGCGCAATGGCCATCTCGTCGAAGTTTCGGCTGTCGAGGAAATCTCCCACGATCAAGCCGTCGAGCAGATGACCGGTCGCCGATTCGGCGCAACCTTCCCGCCGAAGCGGCCGGCCCGCATCGAGCCCCTGCTCGAGGTGGAGACCCTCGAAAGCGCTGCCTTGCATGATGTCACGTTTCGCGTTGCCGAAGGAGAGATTCTCGGCATCGGCGGACTGGTGGGCCAAGGGCAGGATGCGCTGCTGCGGAGCCTCTTCGGCGCGCACCGGCTGCGGCACGGAACGATCCGTCTCTCCGGCCGATCGTACCGACCCCGTTCGCCCAGAGACGCCATCCGGCATCGGATCGCGTACGTGCCCCAGGAGCGTAAAGCCGAGGGCCTGCTTCTCCACAAAAGCCTCGCCATCAATCTCTCGCTCGCGATTCTACAGAAATTGACGGGCTTGGGGGGCCTCATCCAAAGGCGGAAAGAGCGGGCAATCGCGCGCGAGGCCATTGATCTGCTCAAGATTCGTGCTTCCTCCGAGGCTGATCTTGTTGGCAGTCTCAGTGGCGGCAATCAGCAGAAAATCCTGTTGCAGAAATGGCTGCTCACCGAACCTTCTCTCGTGCTGCTCAATGATGTCACCAGGGGTGTCGATATCGGCACGAAGATTCAAATCTATGAGATCATCGCCGACCTGGCGGCGAAAGGAATCGGCGTCATACTTTACTCGACGGATGCACACGAGCTCGTCGAACTCGCCCATCGCGTGCTCGTGATGGTCGATGGCCGGCTCAGTGCGGAGCTCATGGGCAAAAACTTGTCAGCGGAGGCGATTGTCCACGCCTCTCTCGGCACGAAGGCATTCGATGCGGCGATGGTTTAGAGCGCAGGAGCGCCAGGGTGTCGTGGGCGCTGTCGTGACTTACGTCATCCTGTTCGGAATCGACCTCGTCCTCAAGGGCGGGAATTTCAGCGCCTTCGACCTGCGTACTCTCTGCATGAATGCCCTGCCTCTGGCCTGCGTCGGACTGGGCCAGTACTTCGTTCTCCTGACGAATGGCATCGATTTGTCGCTTGGGCCCGTCATGAGCGTCGCCGGTTCGATTGCGGCCTTGTGCTTTTCCTGGAGCTGGTTCGCTGCCCTCGCGATCGCGGCCGGCACCGGGCTCCTGGCCGGCATGGCCAACGCACTTCTGGTGGTCAGGCTTCGCTTGCCGTCCATCCTCGCGACACTCGCCACCATGTCGATCTTTCAAGGCATCGCCCTGGTCCTTCTGCCAAGCCCCGGAGGCACGGTGCCGGCAGCGCTCACCGCTTTCCTCTCAGGAGGGCCGGCTCTCCTGCCGATCCCGTTGCTGCTCGTGCTCGCGGTGACCTGGATGACGAGCTGGATCATGTCGACACCCTTCGGCCTCGATCTTCGCGCTATCGGCGGCGACGAGCCGGCAGCGCGGTCGAGCGGCGTTCGCATTCAGCTCGCGATATTCGGTGCCTACATGATTGCCGGAGTTCTGGCGGCTTTTGGGGGGCTCTATCTTGCCATCGCAACGGCAATCGGGTCTCCAACCATCGGGAATGATTTCATCCTCCTTTCGGTTGCGGCAGCCATCCTTGGAGGCGTATCGATCGGCGGTGGGAAAGGCGCTCCTCTCGGTGTGCTCATGGGCGCGCTGACGCTGACGATCATCGGGCAACTGCTCTATTTCGCCGAACTGTCCTCATACTATCAGAGCTTGATCAATGGCCTGATACTCATTGGCGTGGTCGCGATCGGAACCGGCCGCAGAGTGGTATCTGGACTGCTGCGGGAGAGAGCGTGATGAGCGGGGCCACTTTGTCCGGCGTGCTCCACCGGATCTCACGGCCGACGGTTCTTGCGCCGCTCACGATCCTGTGCTGCCTGGTGGTGCTCGTCGTCGTTGGCGGGATCCTCGCTGCGGGCTTTGCCGCGCCGACGAATCTTCTGACCCTTCTTTCCTTGTCCGCATTTCTCGGCATTGCGGCCATTGGTGAAACGATCGTGATGCTCACCGGCGGCATCGACCTCTCGATTGCCTGGACCATCACAGGCGCCAGCATCGTCTTCACCGGCGTCACCCAGGGTGACGAACGACGGCTTTGGCTGGGACTCGCGGCCGCGCTCGGCATGGCCCTGGCTGCCGGGCTCGTCAATGGCATCGGCGTTGCCAAGCTGCGGATATCACCGATCATCATGACCCTCGGAATGAACAACGTCATGGAAGGGTTGACGATGATCTATTCGCAGGGAACACCTTCCGGGACCGCGACCGAGAGCATACGAACCCTTGCGACGGGGAGGGTCGGGCCACTCCCGATCATTGTCCTGGTATGGATCGGGCTTGCTGTGCTCGTGAGCCTCGGCCTGCATGGCACGCGCGGCGGCCGCTATCTCTACAGCGTGGGTGAGAACCCGACAGTGAGCCATCTTTCCGGTGTCGATAATGATTTTGTACTCATCATCGCTTATGCATTTTGTGGATTGGGGGCGGGGATCACGGGCATCCTGTTCACCGGCTTCTCGACCATGAGCTTTCTCGGCATGGGCGACCAGTTCGTGCTGCCGGCAATCGCCGCCGTGGTGCTTGGCGGAACGTCGATCTTCGGAGGCAGCGGAAGCTATGCCGGCACCTTCGTCGGGGCCGCGTTCCTCACGGTGCTGACCGCTGTGCTCGCCATCGTCAATATCGCCGTTGGATATCGCAGCATCATCTATGGTTTCGTCATCATCGCGGCGATGCTCCTCTATGGCCTCTATAGCCGAACTCCGGAATGATGCCGATACGCGGCCCAAGCACGAAGAACGAAGTGGGAGAGGAACCAATGGACGAGCTGCCGATGATCGACCCGCACCATCATCTCTGGGACCTCGAGCGCTTCGCTTATCCCTGGCTCACCTCCCGGCCGCGCCCGCCGAGCGTCGCCGGCGATGTTGGCCCGATCGCCCGCTCCTATCACCTCGACGACTATCTGGCCGATGCCGCTGGCCACAATCTCGTCAAGTCGGTGCATGTCGATGCCGGCTTCGACCCCGCCAACCCGGTCGAGGAGACGCGCTGGCTGCAATCGATCGCCGATCGCCGAGGCTTCCCGCACGGGATCGTGGCGCGGGCCGAGCTGCACAGGCCCGATGTGGAGGCGATCCTGGCCGGCCACGCCGCCTTTGCCAATATGCGTGGCATCCGCCATATCGTGAACTGGCACCGC
>JASHVY010000488.1 GCA_030044345.1 Acetobacteraceae bacterium
TTCCCGATCGCAGCTTTCACTCAGCCAGCATCGCCTTCGGGCTGCGCAACTGCACCGGCAAGGAAGCGGTGCTCGCCGAGGCACGGCGCGTCCTGCGGCCGGGCGGGCGGTTCTTCTGCCTTGAATTCTCCCGTCTCGAGATCGCTGCCCTGGTGCCGCTCTACGAGGCCTGGTCCTTTGTCGCGCTGCCGGCCCTCGGCCAATTCATCGCAGGCGATCCGGCGAGCTATCGTTATCTTGCTGAAAGCATTCGCACCTTTCCCGATGCCGAGACCCTTGCCGTGATGATGGCCGGGGCGGGTTTCGCGCGCGTCAAGATCGAGCGTCTCAGCGGCGGCATCGCCGCCATCCATTCCGGCTGGCGGCTTTAGGCCTGATGAGCCTCGCGGGCAGAAAGATCCTGCTGATCGTCTCCGGTGGCATTGCCGCGTACAAGGCGCTCGAGCTGGTGCGTCTGCTGCGTGCCGAAAATGTCAATGTTCATGCCGTGCTCACGCGGGCCGGAGAAAAATTCATCTCCTCCCTCTCGCTTCAGGCGCTCACCGAGAGCCCCGTTTCCACCGATCTCTTCTCGCTCGATGAAGAGAGCCGGATGGGCCATATCGCGCTCTCGCGCTCCGCTGATCTGCTCGTCGTCGCCCCCGCCACGGCGAACCTGCTGGCAAAGATGGCGGGTGGACTGGCCGATGATCTCGCCTCCACCCTGCTGCTTGCGACCGACAAGCAAGTGCTGGTCGCGCCGGCGATGAATGTGCGGATGTGGCTCCATCCCGCAACGCGCGCCAATCTCGTCTCTCTCACCGGGCGCGGCGTGCATGTCGTCGGGCCGGACGAAGGGCCGATGGCCTGCAATGAGTACGGCCCCGGCCGGCTTGCCGAACCGCCCGCCATCGTCGAGGCGATCCGTTCCCTGCTTGGCGCGGGCCCGCTCGCCGGCCGGCGCGCTCTCGTCACCAGCGGCCCGACGCACGAGCCGATCGATCCCGTGCGCTATATTGCCAATCGCAGCTCCGGCCGGCAGGGCCACGCCATTGCAGCTGCGCTTGCCGGGCTTGGCGCGCGTGTCACGCTCGTCTCCGGACCCGTGGCGCTGCCCGACCCTCCGGGGCTCACGGTGCGCCATGTCGAAACGGCCGCGGAGATGCTCGCCGCCTGCCGGGCGGCCCTGCCCGCCGACATCGCCGTCTGCGCCGCCGCGGTGGCCGATTGGCGGGTGGCCGAGGAAGCCGGTCACAAGATCAAGAAGGAAGCGGGCGCGGCCCCGCCGACACTGAGCCTCGTGCCCAATCCGGACATCCTGGCCACGCTCGCGGCCCCCGGCCCGGCCCGGCCGCGCCTCGTGATCGGCTTCGCGGCCGAGACCGACGATCTCAGGGCCCATGCCGAGGCGAAGCGGAGGCGCAAGAACTGCGACTGGATCCTCGCCAACAATGTCGCCGCCGGCTCCGGGGTCATGGGCGGGGAGGAGAACGAGGTGCTGCTGGTGAGCGAAGCGAGCGTCGAGACATGGCCCCGCCTCCCGAAGGAAGAAGTCGCCCGGCGGCTGGCCCAGCGCATCGCCGCCGTTTTCGCATCATGAGCGTGACGGTCGCCGTGCGGCGGCTCGCTCACGGGGCGGATCTGCCGCTGCCGGCTTACGCGACCGAGGGCGCGGCCGGGATGGATCTGCTGGCGGCCGTGGCCGAGCCTCTCGTCATTCCGCCCATGGGACGAGCCCTCGTGCCGACCGGGCTTGCGATTGCCCTGCCGCCGGGCTTCGAGCTGCAGGTCCGTCCGCGCTCGGGCCTCGCGCTTCGCCACGGCATCGTGCTGCCGAACAGCCCTGGCACGATCGATGAGGATTATCGCGGCGAGATCCAGGTGATCCTGCTCAATGCGGGCGATGCGCCCTTCACCGTCACGCGCGGCATGCGGATCGCCCAGGCCGTGCTCGCCCCGGTGGTGCGCGCCGCCTGGCAGGAGGTCGACGGGCTTCAGTCGACTCTCCGAGCGGAAGGAGGATTCGGCAGCACCGGGACGTGACCGCGTTCGCCGTGGAAATGCCCATTGGGGAAATGCCCATTGGGGAAACGACGTCATGGAAATGACATGAAGCGCTCCACGCGGGGGTGCTGACAGCGCGGCAGGAACAGGCTAGAGGCGGCGCACACGCCTACGCGTTCGCACCCGCGTCCAGGTACCCGAGCATACAAGTCGGGGGGAACCCACCCCATGTCGAGCAGCGCCTATCCTGCCCTGGCCGCCGGGCGACGGCTGCCGAATGTCTGGGATTTTGCCGCGATCGCCTGCGTGCTCGGCGCGTTGATGGCGATCGCACCCGCGGTGCGTGGCACATTGGCACCGCTTTCGGCGCCCGGCGCGACAACGGTGCATCTCGATCCGTCGTTGCTGCCCTTCTATGCCGTGCGCACGACGCTGCGCATGTTCGCCGCCCTGATCGCCTCGATCATCTTCACCTTCACCTATGGCACGCTCGCGGCGAAGAACCGGCGGGCCGAGATGATTCTGATCCCGCTGCTCGATATCCTCCAGTCCGTTCCGATCCTGGGCTTTCTTTCCTTTACCGTCGTCTTCTTCGTCAGCCTCTTTCCCGGCCGCGTGCTCGGCGTCGAGTTCGCTGCGATCTTCGCGATCTTCACGAGCCAGGCCTGGAACATGACCTTCAGTTTTTACCAGTCCCTGACGACCGTTCCCGCCGATCTCGACGAGGCGACGCGAAGCTTCCGTCTCTCCGCGTGGCAGCGCTTCTGGCGTCTCGAGGTGCCGTTCGCGATGCCCGGCCTCGTCTGGAACACGATGCTCTCGATGTCGGGAAGCTGGTTCTTTGTCGTCGCCTCCGAGGCGATTACCGTCGGCAGCCATACCTGGGCGCTGCCGGGAATCGGTTCATTCGTCGCGCTGGCTTTGCAGCAGCAGGATCTTAAGGGAGTCGGCTGGGCGATCCTGGCGATGCTGGTCGTGATCCTCCTCTATGATCAGCTCCTGTTCCGCCCGCTGGTTGCCTGGTCCGCGAAATTTCGTTTCGAAACCACGGCCGGCGCTGCACCGCCGGAACCCTGGGTCCTGGCGCTTCTGCGGCGGACCCGGTTCCTCCGTCTTGCCAGCCGGCTGATCGGCACCCTGCTCGACACGGCGGGCGGCCTCAGGCTCGCCCCGCGCCGGCAGAATCTTCGGGCTCGCCGCAAATCCTCGCGCCTCGGCGATATTGTCTGGATCGGCTTCGTTTCGCTCGTGGTGGCTATCGCGCTCTGGCGGATCGTCGTCTTCGTGGCGACGGGCCTCACCCTTGCCGCCTTCGGCGACACGCTCGTCGATGGCCTGATCAGCCTCGCGCGCGTGCTGTTCGCGGTGTTCATCTCGTCGGTCGTCTGGGTGCCGATCGGCGTCTGGATGGGTCTCCGGCCGCGCTTCGCCCGTCTTGCCCAGCCGGCAGCGCAGTTCCTCGCCGCTTTTCCCGCGAACCTTATTTTCCCGCTCGTCGTCGTCATCGTCGTTCATTTCGATATCAATCCGAATATCGGGCTCACGCCGCTGATGATCATCGGCACGCAATGGTACGTGCTCTTCAACGTGATCGCCGGCGCTGCGGCGTTTCCCGGCGATCTCAAGGAAGCCGCGGCGAATTTTCATATCGGGGGCCTGCTCTGGTGGCGCCGCGTGATGCTGCCCGGGATCCTGCCCTATTTCGTCACTGGCGCGATTACCGCCACCGGCGCCGCCTGGAACACGACGATCGTCGCGGAGGTTGCCTCCTGGGGCAAAACCACGCTCGTTGCCCGCGGCCTCGGTTCCTATATCGCGGAGGCGACGAACCAGGGCAACACCGCGCACATCGTGCTCGGCATCGCCGTGATGTCGGGATTCGTGATCGTCGGCAACCGGCTCTTCTGGCGGCCGCTCTATGATTTTGCCCGCCGCCGCACGACTCTCGGCTAGGCATGGAGATCAATGGAGACCAAAGGAAACGGTGCTCTCGTTTCGGATAGTGTGCGCAGGCTTCGCTTGAGAGAAGCAGGACCGCCAAAGAAACGGACAGGATACGAGGAGGCCCGGATGGATACCGTCGTCGCCCACTCCCCACTGCTCGAGGTCCATAACTGCCGCCAATCCTACCAGACGGATGCCGCGACCAATCTGCTCGTGCTCGACAAGGTCGATCTCGCCATCGCCGCGGGCGAGATCGTGGGTCTGCTCGGCCGGTCAGGGTCCGGGAAATCGACGCTGCTCCGCGTGGTCGCCGGCCTGCTCACGCCCACCGCCGGGGAAGTGCGCTGGCGCGGCGCGGCGCTCCATGGGCCGGCGGAGGGGATCGCCATGGTCTTTCAGAGCTTTGCCCTCTTCCCCTGGCTGACGGTGCGCGAGAATGTCGAGCTCGGTCTCGAGGCGCAGGGGCTGCCGCCGGACCAACGGCATGAGCGGGCCGAGGAGGCGATCGACCTGATCGGCCTTGGTG
>JASHVY010000489.1 GCA_030044345.1 Acetobacteraceae bacterium
AATTCGCGCGCCTGCGCCTCGAAACCGGAAGACCCGCACTCGCGCTGATGGTGCCGGCCGTCGCCATCGTGCCCGATCAGTCGCGCCAGATGGTGATGACTGTCGCAGCGGACGGCACGGTCGTTCCCAAGACGGTCGAAACTGGCGAACTTCACGACGGCCTGCGCGTGATCCAAAGCGGCCTCGCCCTCACCGACCGCGTCATCATCGACGGCCTCGTGCGCGCCCGCCCAGGCGCTAAGGTCACGCCCGTCACAGGCGTCATCGCCTCCGCCCCATCAGGCAGCGACGGCTAGCCAGAGAACCTCGCCATGCGGTTCACCCACATCTTCATCGACCGGCCCATCCTGGCCGCCGTCGTCAGCGCGTTCTTGACATTGTTCGGTCTCGGCGCGCTGCTCATCCTGCCGGTGGCGCAGTACCCCGAGATTGTACCGCCAACGGTACAGGTGACCACTAGCTATCCCGGCGCCTCGGCGGATGTCGTCGCCCAGACGGTGGCGACACCGCTCGAACAGGAAATCAACGGCGTCGAGAATATGCTTTACATGAGTAGCCAGTCCACCGGCGATGGCGCACTTACGATCACCGTCACCTTCCGCATCGGCACCGATCTGAATGTCGCGCAGATGCTTACGCAGAATCGGGTGGAGGACGCCCTGCCGCGCCTACCCGAGGACGTGCAGCGGCTCGGCGTGCAGGTCCGAAAGGCGACCCCGAACATCCTGCTGGCCGTTCACCTCTATTCGCCGGACGGCTCGCGCGATCTCCTTTATCTATCGAATTACGCCACGCTGCACATCAAGGACGCGCTGGCACGTCTGCCAGGCGTTGGCGACGTTCAGTTGTTCGGCGCCCGCGACTATGCGATGCGCATCTGGCTCGACCCCGACAAAGTGGCCGCTTATAAACTGAGCGCAGACGACGTGCTCGCCGCCTCGCGCGCGCAGAACGTCCAGGTGTCGGCCGGTGTGCTGAATCAGCCACCGGTTCCCGACAACGGCGCCTTCCAGCTGAACGTCCGCACCCTCGGCCGCTTGTCGACACCCGAGCAATTCGCCGACATCGTCGTCAAGACCGACGCCCAGGGACGCGTCACGCGCATCCGCGATATCGGCCGTGTCGAGATCGGTGCCTCCGACTACAGCTCCACCGCTTACATGGACCGCCATGACGGTCTGCCGCTGCTCATCTTCGCCCAGCCGGGCGCCAATTCACTGGCGGTGGAGCACGAAGTCCTGGCGACGATGGAAGGCCTGAAGAGAGACTTCCCGCCCGGCGTTGCCTCCATCGTCATCTACGACCCGACGATCTTCGTGGCGAAATCGGTCCACGAGGTGGTCACGACGATCTTCGTCGCGATTCTGCTCGTGGTCGGTGTGGTATTCCTGTTCTTGCAGACCTGGCGCGCTTCGGTCATCCCCGTCATCGCAATTCCCGTATCGCTCGTCGGCACCTTTACGGCGCTAGCTGCGCTGGGGATATCGCTCAACAACCTATCGCTGTTCGGCCTGGTGCTGGCGGTCGGCATCGTGGTCGACGACGCTATCGTCGTTGTCGAAAATGTGGAGCGCAACATCCAGACCGGCATGACGCCGCTCGCCGCGGCGCACCGCACGATGGACGAGGTCGGCGGCGCGCTCGTGTCCATCGCACTGACGCTCTGCGCGGTGTTCGTCCCCTCGGCCTTCCTGTCCGGCATCTCGGGGCAGTTCTTCCGCCAATTCGCCATCACCATCGCGGCTTCGACGGTGATTTCCTGCTTCGTCTCCCTCACCCTCAGTCCCGCCCTGTGCGCGCTGCTGCTCGTACCGCACGGGGAGCACGAGACCGCGCGGAAAGGTTTGACGGGCCGGCTGATCGCCGCCTGCTTCCGCCGCTTCAATCGCGGCTTCGATTGGCTTTCCGACAGCTATGGTCGGCTCACGTGGCGGCTGGTGCGCGGCCTCGCCGTCGTGCTGGCGATCTACGTGGCACTGATCGGTGCTGCCGTGTTTCAGCTCGGCCGCGCGCCGACCGGCTTCATCCCCGAACAAGACCAGGGCTATCTCATCACTGTCCTGCAGCTGCCGCCCGGTGCCACACTGGCGCGTACGGAACAGGTGGTGAAGCGGGCCACCGACATCATCCTGAAGACTCGCGGCATCGAGCATGCCGCCCCGTTTGCCGGCCTGGACGCGACGACGTTCACCGTCGGGTCGAATTCCGGCACGATCTTCTCGGGCCTGCCGTCGCTCTACAATCACTCCATCCCAGGTGTCACCGCCAACACAGTGCTGGCCGATCTGCGGAAGCGGCTCTCCGTGATCCAAGACGCCTACGTGCTGACCATCCCGCCGCCGCCGGTGCAGGGCATCGGCAACGCCGGCGGCTTCAAGATGATGCTGGAGGATCGCGCCGGACTTGGCTCGAAGGCGCTGATGGACGCCGCACAAACCCTGGTCGCCGCGGCGAACCGGGATCCGGATTTTGCCGGCGTATTTACGCTGTTTAATGTCGGATCGCCGTCGATCTACGCTGATATCGATCGCGTGGAGGCCGAAAAGCTCGACCTGACGCCGACCGACGTGTTCGACACGCTACAGGTCTATCTCGGCTCGCAATATGTCAACGACTTCAATTTTCTTGGCCGAACCTACGAGGTAATCGTGCAGGCCGACGGCCGGTTCCGGCGCGACCGGCAGGATCTCACCGGCCTTAAGGCGCGCAATGCACTCGGCCAGATGGTGCCCATCGGCAGTGTCGCACAGCTCAAGGACACGACGATCCCCTACCGCGTGCCACGCTATAACCTGTTTCCCGCGGCCGAGGTTCAGGGCGTCGCGGCGCCGGGTGTCGCCACCGGCACGGCACTGAAACGGATGGAGGAACTGGCCCAGCAGGCGCTGCCGCCCGGCATCGGGTACGAGTGGACCGAGATCGCCTATCAGCAGGAACAGAAGGGCACGCCCACGGCGTTGGTATTCGGCGCGGCCGCGCTCTTCGTGTTCCTCGTACTGGCGGCAAAATACGAAAGCTGGAAGCTGCCGCTGGCGGTGGTTCTGATCGTGCCGATGTGCCTGCTCGCCTCGGTCAGCGGCCTGCTGTTCCGCGGCATGCCGATCGACATCCTCGCACAGATCGGCTTCGTGGTGCTCGTCGGATTGGCGGCGAAGAATGCGATCCTGATCGTCGAGTTCGCGCAGCAGGCGCAAGACGCTGGCAGTTCCGCTGCCGAAGCCGCCGTTCATGCTGCGCGGACGCGGCTGCGGCCGATCCTGATGACCTCGCTCGCCTTCATCCTTGGCGTCGCACCCCTTGTTGTCGCGTC
>JASHVY010000490.1 GCA_030044345.1 Acetobacteraceae bacterium
CGGGGATAGGCTCGGGCCGGCGTCAAGCAAGCGACGCACCATGGGGCTTTCACGAGTGAGCGGCGTGTCGACGAGCCCAGGTTCGACGAGAGAGACGCGAACACCGTGCTGCTCCAGCTCTCGACGGGCTGCGTGGCCGAGGCCGACGACGCCCCACTTGCTTGCGATGTAGGCCGGCTCGCCGACATAGCTCTCGCGTCCCGAAACTGACGCCATCAGCACGATGTCGCCGCCGCCCGATTTGATCAGGCACGGTGCCGCCGCCCGGATCGTGTGCGCTGTGCCGACGAGGTTCGTCTCGATCACGTTCCGCCATCGCCCGGGATCGCCAGAGGCGACAAGCGACTGCTCGGCGACTCCCGCGTTCGCTACGACCGCGTCGAGGCGGCCGAGCTTCTCGACGGTGCGCCCCACTGCCTGCTCGACGGAATCGAAATCACGGACGTCGATCTTTACATGCGACGCCGTAAGTCCTTCCGCGACGAGCCGATTTGTCGCCTCGGCGAGTTCATCGTCGACGAGTGACGCAACGACGACGGTGGCGCCAGCAATTCCGCAGGATCGCGCGCACGCGAACCCAATTCCTCTTGCGCCGCCGGTAATCAGGACAACACGCCCTGCAAGAGGGCCGCCCTGCTGCGCTGCTGGCGTAATCGTGCTCACAGGTCCGCCTCCGTCATCCCTCCCGTAATCAGCCCGACGAGTTGCATCCCAGAGACCTCGCCGTTCCTGAGGTCGAGGTCCGCGACTTTGCGGCCAAGGCGCATCACAGCCACTCGGTGGGCGACACGAAGGACATGCTCCATGTTGTGACTTACGAGAAGCGTCGCGACACCGTGTTCGCTCAGACCCTCGACGAGCGAGAGCACCGCCTCGGTCTGACGGACGCCAAGTGCAGCGACAGGCTCATCCATGACGACGACCTTGCGCTGCCAGAGCACTGCGCGGGCAATGGCGACCGCTTGGCGCTGCCCGCCGGAAAGAGCACCAGCCTTCGCCGTGACTGGCGGGAGGTCAAGACCAAGCCGATCGAATGCCGCCTCCACCTCGCGACGCATCCGGCGCTTGTCGAGGAAGCGCAGCGCACGGCCGACTGCACCGCCGCGATAGAGCTCGCGGCCGAGATAGACGTTGTCCGCGATACTCAACGTCTGCACGAGCGCCAGGTTCTGGAACACCGTCTCGACGCCGGCTTCGCGTGCCGCCTTCGGGCCATGCTCGGCGAACGGCTCACCGTCGATCAGCACCTCACCGGTGTCCGGTTTGCTCACCCCCGATATGATCGACACGAGCGTGCTCTTGCCGGCGCCGTTGTCGCCGACGAGCGCGAGAACCTCTCCCCGTCGCAGCTCGAGCGAAACGCCACGCAGTGCAGTGACGGGTCCGTAGCGCTTGCTCACGTCGCGGATGGCGAGCACCTGTCCGTCGCCTTTTGACAGCATCTTTTCAACGCCGTTGCCGGGCGTTGGCAACGCTTCAGCGCTGGAAGCCGAGTGTATCACCGCGTTCCGTATTCACGCGTTGCTACCCCCCCAACCGTCTCGGGCTGCTCAGACCCGCCCGTGCTGTCATTTCCCGACGATTCCGCGTCGATTATCCTCATCGGTAGTCGCTCGATCCGCTGATAAAGCACGTCGAGACCGGCGGCGACGATGAGTGCAGCACCCACAGCAAGGTTTGCCACATATGGCCCGATGTTGATGAGGATCAGCCCATCATCGAGAACGCCGATGAATAAGATCCCCGCGAGTGTGCCCCACAGCGAGCCACGGCCACCGTTGAACGCCACTCCACCGAGGAGGATGGCCGTGAGGACCTCAAGCTCGAGCCCAAGTCCGATCTGGACGGAAGCGCCGTCGAGCTGCGATGTGAGGATGAGCCCGCCCGCAGCAGCAGCGAGCCCGGAAAGGACATAGATGAGGCATGGGAGCCGCCGAGTCGCGACGCCAACGGCCTCAGCCGCTTCCGGATTCGCACCGATCCCTATCAGGTGGCGGCCGATTGGTGTCTCATACCAACAGTAGACGCCGACGACGAAGACGGCGACGAAGATCACCACGGGTGCCGGGATGCCGACAACCTGACCGTTGCCGAGAACAGCAAAGGCCGGCCCAAATCCAGAGCGGGTGGCATCAGCCGTGATCGTCTGTGCGACGCCTGATGCGCCCGCGTAGCCGCCCAACGTGACGATGACGGGCGAGAACCGGAAGTAGCCAACGAGGACCCCGTTCATCAGCCCCCAGAGGGCACCGACGAGAAGCGCGCCGGCAATCGAAAGTCCGAGCGGCCAGCCCATTACCTTGTTGAATTCCCCGAAGCAGGCTGCGACGAGACCGGCGAGCGAGCCGACCGAGAGGTCGAGTTTGCCCGCGACCAGGAGCATGGCACCCGGTACTGCGACCATTCCGACCACGGACACCTGGAGCAGGATGACGAGCAGGTTGGAGCGAGTGAGGAAGCTGCTATTGGCAAAGGTAAAGTAGGTTCCTAGCGCCAGCAAAGCGACGAAGAGTCCGCCGCCTTGGGCCGCCCCGAGTCGTCGGAGCGCGTGATGGTCCACGGTGTTGATGCTCAGATTCACTCTCGGCTTCGCCCGCAGGACGTCGGACAGACCTGCCATGGCTCACCCCTGCTCCCGCTTCGCTGTGCGACGATCCAGTGCGTCGATCGTCGTCACTCAGCCGAGTTCCTTGAGCAACCTCTTCCCTAGCTCCTGGGTCTGGTAGTTGACGAGCACGTAGGGGAAGTTGATCTCCGTCGGCCCTGTCCCTTGAACGGCGTTGATCGTGGCGTTCACCGATGCCGCACCGATCGCGACCGCATCGAGCGCACCCGTTGCTCGTATTGGGCTTCCGGCGAGGATGGCTTGGATCACCGGCGCCGAACCATCAAACCCACAGATGAACATCTCCTTCTTCCGCAGCTCGCTCGGATGCGTTTGGAGGAAGGCGTGCAGACACCCGTCGCATCCTTCGTCGGCGATGCAGATGAATATATTGATGTTAGGGTGCGCCTCGAGCATGGCCTGCGCGGCAGGGAGCGTCTCCGGGGAGAGCACCCCCTCATGTTGGGCGACGACCTTGGTGCCCGGGGCGATTTTCTGGAGCGCCGCAACTGCACCCTGGATGCGCTGGTGCCCGGTGAGCTGGATCTCATGCGTAAGCAACGCCACCTCCGCCTTGCCACCGAGGGTCTCGTTCACCCATTGACCCGCATAAGTCCCAACGAGGCGCGCGCCCTGAAGGTTGTTGAAGATCACCCAACCATCGACATTAGGTAGTGCGTTGTCAGAATAGTCGAGGAACCTGATCCCCGACTGGTGTGCCTTCACGATCAGCGGCTGGAGGCTCCTGTTGTCAAGTGGAAGCACAATGATCCCGGCAACGCCTTCGGCGATCCAAGTCTCGATTTCTGAGAGCTGGGCGTCGAGTTGCGAGTTGGCATGGCTCTCAAGCAGCTCATAGCCACGCTTGGCGGCCGCTTCTCTCGCCCCGACCATCAGCGGTTGCCAGATCGAGGCGCTTGTGTCCGGTTGGCTGAAACCAATCTTCTTCGACTTCGCCGCCGCGGTTGGCTGGAAGGGTGCAGTTGAAGCGGCGCTGGCTTGCCCGGCCATCCCGAGCGCGACGGTCGCTCCGCCGGCCGCCATTCCACCAAATAATGCTCGACGGCCAATTGGGCGCTCCGTCAGGCCACCCGCGCACGCGCGATCGCTACCTTCCCCCACTGCTCTATCCCCCCTCCTGGTCAATACTGGAACGCCACTCGCCGCACACGGCCCGACAGGCACAGGTGCGTAATCGGGTGGAGCACATCGTCACCACCCAGAAACGTTATGTTTGGTCTGGCGCCGCGCCCCAGATTTGGCAACGGCGCACATTCGGCCATTGCAACACTCCCCCCGACCAACGCCGGCGGCTTCGCTGACTCGCGCTCCAGAAACGCAACGAAAGGCTGCGACGACGGAGTTTAATTGTCAATAGCAGGGCGAGGATTTAACCTGTCATCACTCGGATAGATTGGCAAGGCCACGGGGCAGGTGGCGATGATTGATCTGCGCTCGGACACGGTGACGACGCCCTCCGAGGGCATGCGCGCGGCGATGTCCCGAGCGCGCGTCGGGGACGATCAGTATGGCGAAGACCCATCAGTCAATGAGCTGCAAACGCGGCTCGCGACCCTGCTGGGCAAGGAGGCCGCGCTGTTCGTCGCGAGCGGGACGATGGCAAACCAGATTGCCCTGAGGGTCCTGACCGTGCCCGGCGACGAAGTCATCGTTGGTGATGAGGCGCATATTGTCTGGCACGAAGCGGGAGCAGCGAGTGCGAATGCAGGCGTGCAATTCAGCGTCGTCGGTCGTGGGGGAATTTTCACGGCCGCAGATGTCGAAAAGGCATTCAAACCACGCGACCATATTGTTTTCCCTGCGACAGCCCTTGTCGCGATCGAGAACACTCACAACCGCGGCGGCGGCATCGTGTTCCCTCAGGACGTCGTCCGTGAGATCTGCGCCACGGCCAGTGCGCTGCAGCTCCCGACCTATCTCGACGGAGCGCGCCTGTTCAATGCTGCCGCGGCAACCGGCCTTTCCCTCGCTGCGTTGGCCGGGCCGTTCGATCTGGTGTCGGTCGCACTGTCGAAGGGTCTCGGGTGCCCGGTAGGCAGTGTGCTTGCCGGTTGCATCGAGCACATTACACGGGCGGTTCGCCTGCGCCGGATGTTTGGCGGCGCAATGCGGCAGGCGGGAATCCTGGCCGCGGCAGGACTCTATGCGCTCGACCACAATCTCGATCGGCTTTCCGAGGACCACGCGAATGCTAGGCTGATTGCCGAACGCATCGCCGGATTGCGCGGCATCGAACTCGATCTGGCAACGGTGCAGACCAACATCGTTATCTTTCGACTGGCGGCACCGGCGCCGGCCGCCGCGGAGTTCGTCGCGGCAGCGAAGCAGAGCGGCGTGCTTCTCTCCGCGTTTGGAGCGCGAATCGTCCGGGCCACGACCCATCTCGACCTCAGTACAGAGCAGTGCGTGGCTGCGGCGCAAGTGCTCTCCGAGCTCGCCGCAACCTGGTAGATGCCGCCCGGCCTTCGGGCGCGTCCGAGGTGATCGATGGCGCGCCGGTCTGGGTTGGTAGCGTGATCGCCCGTCAGGTTACGCGACCCGTCGAATGACAACACCCTGCGACGGCATCGAAATGTCCGGGTTGCGACCATTGATGAGATCGGCCACGACCTGCCCCGAACCGCACGACAAGGTCCAGCCCAGATGGCCGTGGCCGGCGTTGATCCACAGCCCACGGATGCGGGTTTCACCGATGATCGGCGTGCCAGAAGGGCTGACGGGTCGCAGGCCCGCCCACACCCGCGACCTCGACAGGTCGAAGTGGCGTCGCATTTCAGGAAAGGTGAAGACGGCGTTGTCGATAATCGCCTTAGCGCGGGACAATGCTGGCGTGGCATCGTAGCCGGCGATTTCCGCCGAGCCGGAGACCCGCATCCGCTCGCCGATCGCGACAATCCCGAAGAGCTTGCTGTCGTCAATGACCGGAACGTTGGGCGCGCTGTTCCACGCGTCGCGTGCGAAGGTGATGGACACGCCCTTTACTGGATAGATCGGCACGCGAATGCCATTCTGCGCAAGCATGGGTGCGGTAAAGCTGCCGAGGGATACGACAACCGTCTCAGCTTGGATCCGCTCCCTGTCGGTCACGATGGCCCGCACCTGATCGCCGGAGACCTCCACCTGTCGCACCGTTTCGCCGAAGCGGCATCGTACACCCCGAGTGGCACAAGCCGCAGCAAGGCCCTGGGCAAACTTGTTGGAGTCACCGACTTCGTCGCGTGCAAAATAGAGCGCGCCAGCGAGAGTGGATTTCGTATCCTTCAGCGCGGGCTCCATATCCACGCAGCGCTCTATCGTGACGCGCTCGAACAACAATCCGAAACGGGCCAGGAACTCGCTAGAGCGTTCGGCATTGTCGAGCGCCTCGCGGGAGCGGTAGATCTTGAGGACTCCGCGGGTCGCGCGGTCATAGGCGATGCCGGTTTCCGCTCCGATCTCCTCGAGGCAACGGAGGGAATGCAGCGCCAGGCGGAGATTCGCCTTTGCATTCTCCCGGAACTGCTCCGGTGCGCAGTTGCGCGCGAAATCGATCCCCCAGCGGAGAATATGCGGGATCGCGCTGTAGCGAAGCAGCATGGGCGCGTTTTCCTGGCCGAGCCACCTCAGGATTTTCATTGGCATGCCCGGCTGTGACCAGGGTTCGACTTCGCTCGCGTGGATAACGCCCCCATTGCCCCAGCTCGTCTCCATACCCGCGTCCGCCTGGCGATCGATCAGGACGACGTCGTGTCCCGACTGCCTGAGATACCAGGCGGTGGCGGTTCCGACAGCGCCCGCGCCGAGAACAATGGTAGGCATCGCACCCCCCTATCAGTTCATGCCACCTGGTCCTCTTCGCGATGTGGGCCCGGCGTTGCGCGTTCCGGCTTGG
>JASHVY010000491.1 GCA_030044345.1 Acetobacteraceae bacterium
CATCACCATCGTTCCGCGCGCGTGTGAGCGCGATCGCCGGATCGAGCAGAAGGAAAGCCGTGGCCGCGAAATCGAGGCCGGCAATCACGCCGGGCTGGCGCGCGACGAGCGCGGTCTCGGCGCGCGCGCCCGCGGGCACGATCGCATTCGAGGTGAGATCGCCGGCGCGCCCGAGATCCTCGGCGAGCGCCGCACGCACGATGGGCTCGACCAGCAAGGCGGGGAGGGGGGTGATCGCCCCACCGCGATCTTCCGAAACGATATCGCTCTGAGTGTCCATGGCTATTTTACCGCGAGCATCCGCAACTATTTTACCGCGAGCATCCGCGATTATTTTACCGCGAGCATCCGCTCGACCGTCCTGCGCGCTCTCACGGCGATGGCGGGATCGATCGTCACTTCATGCGTCATCGTCTCGAGCGCATGGCGGATCTTGCCGAGCGTGATCCGTTTCATATGCGGGCAGAGATTGCAGGGGCGGATGAACTCGAGCCCCGGATATTGCACCGCGACATTGTCGCTCATCGAGCATTCGGTGATCAGCACCACCCGCCCGGGCCGGTTCCGCTCGACGTAGGAGGCCATGCCGGCGGTCGAGCCCGCATAATCGGCCTCCGCCACCACGTCCGGCGGGCATTCGGGATGGGCGAGCACGACCACGCCCGGATGGGCGGCCCGAAGCTCGCGGATCTCGGCGGCGGTGAACCGCTCATGCACCTCGCAATGGCCCGCCCAGGCGATGATCTGAACGCCGGTCTCGGCGGCGACATTCTTCGCCAGATATTCGTCCGGCAGCATGATGACGCGCCCGGCGCCGAGCGATTCCACGATCTTCCGCGCATTGCCCGAGGTGCAGCAGATATCGACCTCCGCCTTCACGGCCGCCGAGGTGTTGACGTAAGCCACGACCGGCGCATCCGGATAGCGCGCGCGCATCAGCCGCACATCCTCCGGCGTGATCGAGGCGGCGAGCGAGCAGCCGGCCCTGAGATCGGGGATCAGCACCGTCTTCTCCGGATTCATCAGCTTCGCCGTTTCGGCCATGAACTGAACCCCGGCGAGCACGATCACATCCGCATCCACCTCCATCGCCTTGCGGGCGAGGGCGAGGCTGTCACCGGTGATATCGGAGACGCAATGGAAAATCTCGGGCGTCTGGTAATTGTGCGCCAGGATCACCGCATTGCGTTCGGCCTTGAGAGCGAGGATCGCCTCGATATCGTCGGCGAAGACGCCCCATTCGAGAGGCGGAATCACCGGTCGGACACGCTCATAGAGCGATGCGGTGCGGGCGATCGTCGCGGCATGGGACATGGCTTCCTCCATAATGCTCACATAGAGCATTTTTGGGCCGGACCAAGTCCGGAAACGAATGGCCATTATGCTTCCCGTGAGCATAAGCCTGTCAACAGGGGGCGCGCAGTCCTGCCATGCGCGCAGCTTTCAGCGTGCCCTTCTTCAGCGCGCCAGATGTCAGCGAGCGGGTGCGAGCGGCAGCTTGGTGCCGGCGACCGCGCGCTCGCGTAGCACCGCACGGCGGAAGCGGAAGAGCCGTGCCGGG
Organism: Acetobacteraceae bacterium; assembly: GCA_030044345.1. Lineage (GTDB taxonomy): Bacteria > Pseudomonadota > Alphaproteobacteria > Acetobacterales > Acetobacteraceae > JAKAWQ01. Next base: position 1,562 of record JASHVY010000491.1, read on the forward strand.
CGTCCGCCGGTTTCGGCGATCATTCCCCCCGTCTCCTCGACCAGCTCTTGGCGCGCGATCAGGCGGCGGAAATTCTGCTTGTGCAGTTGCACGCCGGCGAGCGCTTCGACCACGCGCTGCAGCGCGAGCAGCGTGAAGGCGGGCGGCATCAGCTCGAACACCACCGGGCGGTATTTGATCTTGGCGCGCAGCCGGGCGATCCCGGTCGCGAGGATCCGCCGGTGATCATGCAGCATGGGCGCGCCCGGCGCGCCTGCCCGTCCCGCCGCCTCGCCCGCCTCCGGAACGAGGCCCGTTTCGTAGAGAAGCTCATAGCGTTGCAGCGAAAGCTCCTCGTTCCAGGCCTGGTGGTTGAGCCCGAAGGCGATCGCCGCGCGCTCGGCTCGCTCACGCCGGAGGGGTGCTCCATCGCCCGATTTCGCCCAGGCGCCGAGCGCGGGGGCGATCACGGTGCGGATCGCCGCCGGCTCACCCTCCCGCCGGTCCTCCCAGGGGAAATAGCGGTACCAGTCCTGCCAGCTCGCCCCGGTCCCGGGTGCGGTCGGCGCCTCGCGCGCAAGCCCGAGATAGCTGATCGAGATGGTCCGCCGCCGCCCGCCGCCCACCATCCGGTCGCGGTCGGCGAAGGTATAGAGCTGCTCGACGAAGCCGAGCGGATGCCGGGTCCGTTCCTCGACCCAGGCGCGCAGCCCCGATTGCAGGGAGCGGTGGCCCGATTCGAACGGGCCGGAGGGCAGTGCCTTTCCGTCCTCGACGGTCAGGATGCGCGGCGCCGCCTCGTTGGCCGCCACCACGACCGCGATGAGCTCTGCCGCGAGGCGCGTCTCCTCCGCCCCGCCCGTCATGGGTCTGGGGAGAAAGGAAATCGCCCGTTCATTCGGCGGCCCTGGGTGCAGATTTCGGCAGGTAGCAATGTTCGGGCCCCGGAAAGCGCCGGGCGCGAACCTCCGTTGCATAGGCGTCCACCGCCGCGGTCACGGCGGACCCGAGATCCGCGTAGCGCTTGACGAAGCGCGGGGCGAAGGACCCGGTGAGGCCGAGCAGGTCCTCGGTGACCAGAATCTGCCCGTCGCAGCCCGCCGAGGCCCCGATCCCGATGGTCGGGATCGGGAGGGAGGACGTGATCGCCCGCGCCACCGGCTCGAGCGTGCCTTCGATCACCACGGCAAAGGCGCCGGAAGCGGCCACTGCGGCGGCATCTGCGGCCACCCGTTCCGCCTCCGCCGCCGTCCTTCCGGTGGCGCGAAAGCCGCCGGCGCTCTGCACCGCCTGCGGCATCAGCCCGACATGCCCGCAGACCGGAATGCCGCGGCGGGTGAGGAACTGGATGGTCGGCGCCATCTCCGCCCCGCCTTCGAGCTTGACGCCGCTTGCGCCGGTCTCCGCCATCACCTTGGCCGCGGCGCGCCAGGCGCGCTCCGGGCTTTCCTGGTAGCTGCCGAAGGGCAGATCGACGATCACGGCCGCCCGGCTGGTTCCGCGCACCACCGCCGCCCCATGGGCGATCATCATCGCGAGCGTCACCGGCAGCGTGGTCGCGAAGCCGTACACCACCATGCCGAGCGAATCGCCCACCAGCAGCAGATCGACATGGGGGTCGAGCAGGCGCGCCATGGGCGCCGTATAGGCGGTGAGGCAGACGAGCGGCGTGCCCCCCTTGCGCCCCGCGATCTCGGGGATGGAGATGCGCTTCGAGCCCGTGAGCGTGCTCATGCGCCCCGTCCGTATCCCACGTTTTTATCGCGCAGCGTGACGCTCTGCCCGGCTTTCCGCCGGGGCAATGCCACTTGATTTCGACTACTTGATCTTGCCTTCCTTGAAGGCGACGTGCTTGCGCAGCTTCGGGTCGTATTTGCGGAACTCGAGCTTGCCGGTCTGGGTGCGCGTGTTCTTCTTGGTCACGTAGAAGACGCCGGTATCGGCGGACGAATTGAGCTTGATCTGGATGGTGTTGCTCTTGGCCATGGCACGGGATCCTTTGCGCGCGGAAAATGCGCACCCGCCCGCGGAAGGTCAAGCCGCCTTGACCCGATCGCGGCTTTACTCGGGCGGAAAGAGCGGCCGGCCGGCCGGCGGCAGCAGCGCCGCTGCGTAGGCTGCCGGATTGTCGATCAGCACCCGCGCCGCCACCATGGAAGCCTCGCTCCCCACCGTGGCCGGGCAGGCTGCGCGGATCGCCAGGATCTGAGCGAGCGGAAAGGGCGGGCGGGCCATTTCGTGCTGATAGATCGCGCGCGCCAGCGGCTGGGACCCGCCGGCGAGAAGCGCAAGCTGCCGGTCGAGCGCCGGCTGGCCCAGGCTCGTGCAAACCTGGGGCAGGATGCCGAGGCTCTGGATCGGCCAGCCGCGCGGCGCCAGCACCTGGCTCCAGGTGACGAAGAGCTCGCCGCCATCGGGGAGCTGATCGATCGTCTGCACCAGGCCCTTGCCGAGCGTGGCGCTTCCCACCACCACCGCCCGCCCGTTATCGGCCAGCGCCGCAGCCAGGATCTCGGCGGCCGACGCCGTGAGCCCGTCCACCACCACCACCACCGGCAGATCCCGCGCCATATCCGCCCCGGACGCTGCCCAGATATGGCGCGCGGCGGGATCGCGCCCGGCCGTGGTCGCGATGATCCCGCGATGGAGCAGCACGTCCGCGGCATAGACCGCCTGATCGAGCAATCCCCCGCGATTGCCGCGCAGATCGAGGACGATGCCCTGCGGCGGGTCGGAGACGGAAAGTCCTGCAGCGATCTCGTTGGCGAGGTGCGGCCCCGTGCTGGCATCGAAGGCGCTGATGCGCAGCACCAGCATCTCATGCGCGCGGCTTGCGAAGACCGTTTCGGGCGCGGGCTCGTGGCGCGGGAGGGTCACCGTGTGCACGCCTGTGGCCAGGTCGAAGAGGGTCAGCACCACCGGCGTGCCTTCCGGCCCGGCCATCTCATCCTCCGCCCAGCGCGCGGTTCTGCCGCGCGTCGGCGCGCCGTCCACGGAGAGAAGCCGCTCACCGGGCAGGATATGCGCATCGCTCGCCGGGCTTCCGGCAGCGACAGTCACGATGACGATCGCGCCGCTCTGCAGCGCGACCGTGAGCCCCGTGCCGATCCAGCCCGAGCGAAGCGCCCGCTCGCTCGCCGCATCACCGGGCGCCACGTAGCGCGAATAGGGATCGAAATGATTGAAGAGCTCATCGAAGAAGGCTTCGGTGACGCCGTTCGGCCCGACCGCGCGCACCGAGGGGGATTCCTGCCATGAAGCTGCGGCGAGCGCGGCGATCGCCGCGCCCCATCCGGCCACATCGTCCGCCGGCGGTTCCGGCCGCACCGCCAGGATCCGGTCCGGCAGGGAAAGGCGGAGCGTGCCGGCGGAAAGATCCGTCGCGAGCGATGGATCGAGCGCGGTCAGACCCGGCAGCCCCCAGAGCGCCAGCGTCGGCAGCGAATAAGAAACGAGCGTGCGCGGCTGCATGAAGGCGAGCGCCTGGGTGAAGACCGCCTGGCTCAGCGCTGTTGGAAATGGCGGGATTGTCCCCGGCGGCGTCTGCGCTTCAGCCGGAACGATCAGCAGCAGGAACAGAAGGGCGCGGGCCGGAATCACCGCAAGCGGTTTCGCCCTCCGCCGCGTGCCGGCCGCGAAGGCACGGCCGGCAGCGAGGCCACGCGCATGACGATGCGGCCGCTCACCGGGTCGGCCTCGGCGAGCCGCACGCTCAGCCGTTCGCCCAACCCGAGGCGCCGTCCGCTCCGCACAGCCCGGAGACTCGTGGTTGCCTCCTCGAAACGCCAGGAATCCGCAGGCAATGTGGACACGGGGACGATTCCCTCGGCGCCGGTCGCGATCAGAGTGACGAAAAGCAATGAACGCGTCACGCCAGAAATTCGCGCTTCTTCTATGCCGCCGATACGCCTGGCGAGCAAGGCGGCCTGGGCGCGCGCGAGCACCGCACGTTCCGCTTCCACCGCGCGCCGCTCGGCCGTGCCGAGATCGCGCGCGAGTGCGGCGAGCGAAGCGGCGGTATCCGCATCTTTTGCGCCCTCCTTTGGATTGCCGCCCGTGCCGAGGCCGAGGCCGCCGATGAGCGCGCGATGCACGACGAGATCGGCATAGCGCCGGATCGGGCTGGTGAAATGGGCATAGGCCGCCAGCGCCAGCCCGAAATGCCCGATATTCTCAGGCGAATAGCCCGCCTGCGGCAGGCTTTGCAGCGTCCGCTCGGCGGCGATTCCTGCCGCCTCGGTGCCGGCGAGCGGGGCGAGGGCGGCGGTGAGATCACGGGGCGCGATCCGCCCGCGTGTCGGCAGGCGGAGGCCAAGCTCGCGTAGGAAAGCGGTGAGGCTCGCGATCTTTTCCGGCGCGGGCTCGGCATGGGCACGGAAAAGGCCCGGCAGATCGCCGCGCAGGATTTCCTCGGCGGCCGCGACATTGGCGAGAATCATGAAATCCTCGATCAGCCGGTGGCTCTCAAGGCGCGGTGTGCTTGCCACCGCCGCGAGCGCCCCCGCCGCATCGAGCACGACCCTTCGTTCCGGCAGATCGAGATCGAGCGGTCCGCGCGCGCGCCGCGCCGAAGAGAGCGCCCGCCAGGCGGCATAGAGATTGGCGAGCGTGCCAGCGGGCAGCCCGAGTTCTTCCCCGCTCTCCGCCGCGCGCTGCACCGCCTCATAGGTGAGGCGCGCTTCACTGCGCATCAAACCGCGACCGAAACGATGACGACGCTTTTCCCCATTCGCATCGATCTCGATCTCGGCGAAAACGACACCGCGCTCGGCATGCGGGGCGAGGCTGCACCAATGCTCGGAAAGGGCCGGGGGCAGCATCGGCACCACGCGGGCGGGGAAATAGACGCTGTTCCCGCGCTCGCGCGCCGCCGCATCAAGCGCGCTGCCCGGCCGCACATAATGCGCGACATCGGCGATCGCGACGATGATGCGGAATCCCTTTCCCGAGGGTGCTGCGAACACGGCATCGTCGAAATCGCGGGCATCCGCCCCGTCGATGGTGACGAGCGGCAGCGCGCGCAGATCCTCCCGCCCCTCCGGCCCGACGGCGCGCGCCGAGGCCGCCTCGGCCAGTGCTTCGGCGGAAAATGCCTCGGGGATTCCGAGGCTGCTGATGGCGATGCGCGCGAAGGATTCGACGCCATCGAAACGGCCGAGCCGCTCCGTCACGCGCGCCCGGCGCGCCCCGCGTTGCGGGCCGGGCA
>JASHVY010000492.1 GCA_030044345.1 Acetobacteraceae bacterium
CGAGGCGAGCGAGAGATTGACCACGCCCACATCGTTCAGATGCAGCTCCTTCGCCGCGAGATGCTCGTGCGTGTCCACATTGATGCGATGCTTGATCGCGGTCACGCTGCCCGCGACCGTGCGCGTCCCCGACTTGAAGAGGTAGGAGCGGCCGGGAAAGAGCGGCGTTTCGCTCATCCAGACGAGATGGGCGGCGAACTGCTCGGCAACCGGGGCCGGTGTGGAAGCAGCCGCGAGCACATCCCCGCGCGAAACGTCGATCTCCTCGGCGAGCACCAGCGTCACCGCATCGCCGGCGCGCGCTTCGGGACGCTCGCCTTCCATCGAGACGATGCGGGAAAGCGTGGTCGTCTTGCCGGCGGGCAGGATGGTGAGCGCATCGCCCGGCCGGACGCGCCCGCTCGCCACCGTGCCGGCATAGCCGCGGAAATCGAGATGCGGGCGGTTCACCCATTTCACCGGCATGCGGAAGGGCGTGCCCGCCGGATCGGACTCGATCTCGACGGTTTCAAGATATTCGAGAAGGGCCGGGCCTTCGTACCAGGGTGTGTTGGACGAGGGGCGGGTGATATTGTCCCCGAAGCGCGCGGAAAGCGGGATCGCCTGCAGGCGCGTGAAGCCAAGGCCCTTGGCAAAGCCTTCATACTCCGCCCGGATCGCGGCGAAGCACTCCGGATCGAAACCGATCAGGTCCATCTTGTTCACCGCCAGGACGACATGACGGATGCCGAGGAGCGAGGCGATGAAGGAATGCCGGCGCGTCTGGGTGATGACCCCTTTCCGGGCATCGATCAGCAGCACGGCGAGATCGGCGGTGGAGGCGCCGGTTGCCATGTTGCGCGTATATTGCTGATGGCCCGGCGTGTCCGCGACGATGAAGCGGCGCCGCTCGGTGGCGAAGAAGCGGTACGCGACATCGATCGTGATGCCCTGCTCGCGCTCGGCCTCCAGCCCGTCCATCAAGAGGGCGAAGTCGATCCCCTCGCCCACGGTGCCGAATTTGCGGCTGTCATACTCGAGCGCGGTGAGCTGGTCCTCGAACAAAGCGCGGGTTTCGTAAAGCAACCGGCCGATCAAGGTCGATTTGCCGTCATCGACGCTGCCGCAGGTGAGGAAGCGCAGCAGCCCCGCGTCCTGAGGCAGGCGCAGGACCGCGGACAAATCTCCGGCGGCGGGCGCGGGCGCGATCTCCGACATCAGAAATATCCCTCGCGCTTCTTGCGTTCCATCGAAGCGGTCTCGTCGCGGTCGATCAGCCTTCCCATCCGCTCGGAGGTGCGGAAGCCGAGCATCTCGGCGATGATGGCGGGAAGCGTGTCGGCCGTGGATTGCATCGCGCCGGTCAGCGGATAGCAGCCGAGCGAGCGGAATCGCACCCGGCGCATCTCCGGCGTCTCGCCAGGGTTGAGGCGCATCCGCTCGTCATGCACGACGATGAGCTGGCCATCCCGCTCCACCACGGGCTGCGGCTTGGCATAATAGAGCGGCACGATCGGGATGGTCTCGGCCAGGATATATTGCCAGACATCGAGCTCGGTCCAGTTCGAGAGCGGAAAGACACGGATCGATTCGCCCGGCCGGATGCGGCCGTTATAGAGGTTCCAGAGCTCGGGACGCTGCTTCTTCGGATCCCATTCCTGTGCGGCGCTGCGGAAGGAGAAGACGCGCTCCTTGGCGCGGGATCGTTCCTCGTCCCGCCGCGCGCCACCGAAGGCGGCATCGAACCCGCCGGCCGCAAGCGCCTGCTTGAGCGCCTCGGTCTTCATCACCTGCGTGTAGTAGGCGCCGTGATCGAAGGGGTTGATGCCCCGCCGCACGCCGTCCTCATTCGTGTGCACGATCAGGTCGAGCCCAAGGCGCCGCGCCGTTTCGTCCCGGAACGCGATCATCTCACGGAACTTCCAGGTGGTGTCGATATGCAGAAGCGGGAATGGCGGCTTGGCGGGGTGGAAGGCCTTCATCGCGAGATGCAGGAGCACCGAGGAATCCTTGCCGATCGAATAGAGCAGGACCGGCTTGCCGAACTCCGCCGCAACCTCGCGGAAGATGAAGATGCTCTCATCCTGCAGGCGCTTGAGATGCGGGCTGAGCGCCGGCTTCTCCACGCCGGACGGCACCGGCTTGCGCGGCGGAACAAGGCCGGCCGGCGCCGCGCCGACTTCACTGAGGCCCGGGATCACTGCCGCCTCGCCGATCCCTGACCAGGGGCTGGGACGCGCATCGGGCATTCAGGGAGTCCCCGCAATCGCGAGGGCCGGCACGGGCGCTGCGGAAGAGGCGCAGAGGGGCATGGCAAATCCTTCGCTCTGATGATCGACCGGTTCAGGGATGGGTGCCGAGTGCCCGATCGCGGAGAAAAGCTGCTCGCAGAGCGGGCACTTTTCGCCGCATGAATCGGGCACTTGGACAAAGAACCATTTGTTTTCTCGCGTGATTCAGGCCTCCGGTGATTCCACCCCCGGTCATCACGCTCTATCACCCGCCTGCCACCCTGGGCCAGTGAGGATCGGGGTCTGGGTGGCTGCCGGGGAGTGCAAGGCGAGGGTCAATTGTTCTATTTGAACGAACGAAAACACAAAATTGTTTTGTTTGATCCATCTTTCTAACCCGCCCACCTTCATCGGTACCGCCGGCTGCGGCGGCGCTCCACCGGAACGGGACGCTCATGCCGGGTGAAACCATCGCGCTCTCCAATCCCATCGGTGACACGGTCAAGGCAACCACCTGCTATATGTGTGCCTGCCGCTGCGGCATCCACGTCCATCTCAGGGATGGCAGGGTCCGCTATATCGAAGGCAACCCCGACCACCCGGTGAATCGCGGCGTGCTCTGCGGCAAGGGCTCGGCCGGGATCATGCAGCATTATTCCCCGGCGCGGCTCCGAAGCCCGCTGCTCAGGGTGGGGGAGCGCGGGGAAGGCCGGTTCAGGGAAATCGGCTGGGATGAGGCGCTCGGCATCGCGACCGGCTGGCTCGCCCGCATCCGCGCGACCGACCCGCGCCGGCTCGCCTTCTTCACCGGCCGCGACCAGAGCCAGGCGCTGACGGGGTTCTGGGCGAAGGAGTTCGGCACCCTCAATTTCGCCGCCCATGGAGGTTTCTGCTCGGTCAACATGGGCGCGGCGGGGCTCTACTCGGTCGGCGGCAGCTTCTGGGAATTCGGCGAGCCGGATTGGGAGCATGCCCGGCTCTTCCTGCTCTTCGGCGTTGCCGAGGATCATGATTCCAATCCGATCAAGATCGGGCTTTCCCGCCTCAAGGCGCGGGGGGCGCGGATCATCTCCGTCAATCCCGTGCGCACCGGCTATTCGGCGATCGCCGATGAATGGGTCGGGCTTCGTCCCGGCACGGACGGGCTCTTCATCCTTTCGATCATTCATCTCCTGCTCGCGGCCGAGCGGGTCGATCTCGATTTCCTCGCCCGCTACACCAATGCCGGCTGGCTCGTGGTGCGCGATCCGGGTGGCGCCGGCGATGGGCTCTTCGCCCGCGATGCGGAGGGGAGAGTGCTGATCCAGGATCGCGCCAGCAGGGAATTGGTCGAGGCCGGGCGGCCCGGCACGGCACCCCGCCTGGCGGGCGAAGTCCGGCTGGCGGACGGGCGACCCGCGCTGCCGGTGTTCCAGCTTCTGGCGGAACGCTATCTCGATCCCTCTTACGCGCCGGAGGAAGTTGCCGCGCGCTGCGGGATCACGGCGGAGAGGATCCGGCGTATTGCCGCCGAGATCGCCCAGGCAGCCTCCGAGACCATCACCCTGCCCCATGCCTGGACCGACAGCGAAGGCGTGCGGCACGCGGAGATGCGTGGACGGCCGGTGGCGATGCACGCGATGCGCGGCATCTCCGCCCACAGCAACGGGTTTCAGACCTGCCGCGCGCTCCATTTGCTGCAGATGCTGATCGGCGCCATCGATACCCCCGGCTCCTGGCGCTACAAGGCGCCCTATCCGCGCCCCACACCCCCGCGCGCCCCACCCGGCGGCAAGGAAGTCCGGCCCGGGACGCCGCTTTCCGCCATGCCGCTCGGGATGCCGACCGGTCCGGAGGATCTTCTGGTCGATGAAGAGGGCGCGCCGCTTCGCATCGATCATGCCTTTTCGTGGGAAGCGCCGCTCGGCCTGCATGGGCTGATGCACACCGTCATCGCCAATGCCCATGCGGCGGACCCCTACCCGATCGACACGCTCTTTCTCTATATGGCGAACATGGCGTGGAACTCCTCGCCCGAGCCCGGGGAAGCCACGCGCCTTCTCACCGACAAGGACGAGAGAACGGGCGAGTACCGCATCCCGCATCTGATCTATGCGGACGCCTATTTTTCCGAAACTGTCGCCTATGCCGATCTCGTCCTGCCGGACACGACCTATCTCGAGCGTTTCGACTGCATCTCGATCCTCGAC
>JASHVY010000493.1 GCA_030044345.1 Acetobacteraceae bacterium
TTGATCCGCCGGGCCAAAGTCACGGCGGACGATGAGCGAGATCGGATTCTATCATCTGAGCCGCACCAGCGCCGATCAGGCACTGCCGAAGCTGCTTGGCCGCACTCTCGCAGCCGGTGAGCGTGCGCTCGTCCTCTGCGGCAGCCAGGAACGGGTCGAGGCGCTCGATGCCGCGCTCTGGCTCTGCTCCGACCCGATCTGGCTTCCGCATGGCACGGCCCGCATGGGCGAGGCCGATCTCCAGCCGATCTGGCTCAGCGCCAGCCCGCCCGACGCGGCCGAGCCGCCGAACGGGGCGCGCTTTCTCTTCCTGATCGACGGCGTCATCTGCCCGGACCTGGAACGCTTCACCCGTGTCTTCGACCTCTTCGACGGCGCGGACGAGACCGCGGTCGCCGCGGCACGGGCGCGCTGGGCGGCGGCCAAGGCCGCCGGCCATACGCTCACCTACTGGCAGCAGGGGGTGGGCGGGTGGGAACGCAAGACATGATCTCGAGCGTGGCGACCCGCCCGGCCACCGACGTGAGGCAGGTTATTCCACTCCCGACTTGATCAGCGGCACGAGCTTCTTGATCAGCGTGCCATTCACCGTTCCGGAGGCGGTGTTGGTGTCGAGCCCGGGGATGTAATAGCGCTTGCTCATCACGCACTGCACCACCGGCAGAAAGCCCTGCAGATAGAGCTGCTGGTTGAGGACGACGGTGATATAGCCGCTCTCGAGCCCGGCGACGGTCGCGGGAGCGAGGTCGATCCCGCCGACGATGATCTCGCCCGGCTTCTTGCCGGCTTCCTTCAGCGCCTGCGGAATGAAGGAAGTGACGAGCCCGTGCTGGGTGCCGATCGCCTTGAGGTTCGGATGGCGCTCGATATAGGCGACGAGAATGGGCACGGCGAGCGAGGAATTGGCGTCCACCTCAGGCGAGATCGTGAGCTCGCTCACTTTGAGGCCGGCCTTCTCGAGTCCGGCGGCGAGCCCACGATCTGACTGGCCGCGCGCGCCTTCGGAAAAGAGCCCGTATTCGAGCGCCTCGTCACCCGGCTTCAGATGGCCCTCGGCGACCATGGCGGCGGCGGTCTCCTCACCACCGGGGAAGAGGAAAGTGCCGGCATAGCCGAAGCCGTTCTCGCGGTATTTCGCCTCGATCTGCTCAAGCGGCACATTGCCGGCGGTGACCATGATTCCGGCATTCTCCGCCTGGGTGACGAGCGGCATGAAGGCGGCATCGCCGGGATGGCCCATGATCTCGATGCAGTCGGGGCTCGCGGCCATGGCCTGGCGGAACTCACTGATCATCGTTTCGGGCGCCCAGCTTGAGAACTGCTCGATGAGCTTGACCCCGAACATGTCCGCAGCGGCCTTGGCGCCGATCTCGCGCGGCAGGGTCGCGCCGTCGCCGGGGTTGCCCCCCATCTGGAAATACATGGTGAGACCGGCGCCGAGCTTGGGCGCGGTCTGGGCCATGGCGGGGATGGCGGGAAGGGCGAGCACGGCGGCGGAGAGGAGCGCGGAACCCAAGAACTTCGGTGATATTTTCACGGTCTTTCCTCCTTCGAACATATTGCCCGCGATCTGCGGGGCCGGATCGGGCGGTTATTCCCGAAATGCGAGGCGCCGGCGCAATTGTTTCAGGCGCGCCGGATTCTCGATGCCGATATGCAGCACGACCGCGACGATGAAGACGAGGCCGACAATGACCTCGACCCAGAAGCCGGCAACGCCCGTCGCAACGATTCCGGCATCGAGCATGCCGATGATGAGCGCGCCGAAAACGCTGCCGACCATGGTCGCCGAGCCACCGAAGACCGAGGAGCCACCGATGAAAACGCCGGCGAGCGCCGAAAGCAGCATGCCTTGCCCCTGAGTCGCGAAGTAGTTGAGGTTCTGGATCGTGAGCAGGAAGCTCGCGAAGCCTGCGACCACCCCCATCAGGGTGAAGAGCTTGATGCGCTCGCGCACGACATTGATCCCGAGCACCTGAGCGACCGTCTGCGAATCGCCGATGAAGAGCAGATGCTCGCCGAAGCGATGGCGATTGAGGATGAACCAGCCGACCACCGCCGCCCCGAGCGCCCAGAAAGCCTCGGCCGGAATGCCGAACAGCGTGCCGGCGAAGATGTTGGCGATCGGCGTGGCCTGGAGATCGGTCAGGGCATAGGAGAGGCCGCCGCAAAGCACGGTCGCGACGCCGGACCAGAAGAAGGACGTGCCGATCGTGATGATGATCGAGGGCACGCCGACGACGGCGACGAGGACGCCGTTGACCAGGCCGACGAGCGCGCCGCCCGCGAGCGCGGCGGCGAGGCCGAGCCAGGGTTGGCCGAGCTGGAGCGAGCAGAAGGCAAAGAGGAAGCCGGAGAATTGAATGACCGCCGGAAAGGAGAGGTCGATCTCGCCGGCGGCGACCACCAGCGTGAGGCCGAGCGAAAGAATGAGAAGCGGTGGAATGGTGACGAGGAAGGAATCATAGATCGGCCAGCGCAGGAAGACACGTGGGGCGCAGGCGGTGAAGATGCCGATCAGGACGAAGAAGACGACGATGATCGGCAATCCTTCGAGCCGGCGCCCGGTGAGGAGCAGAGCGGGCGAACGCGCAGCGGCGGCGGGCGCTTCTTTCGCGCGTGCCCCGCTCATGCCGCAACCCCTGCCGTTGGTTCGTGCAGCGCGATCAGGAAATGGGTGAGCGCGTCCAGATCCATGTCCGTGGGCCGGATATTGGCAACGATCCGCCCACGATCGAGCACCACGAGACGATCGGCGAGCGCATGGACATGGGCGAGATTGTGCTCGATATAGATCGCGGCACGGCCCGATTCCTTGATCCAGCGGACGAAATCGAGAACCTTCCGCACCTCCTTGATGGCCAGCGCCGTGGTCGGCTCATCGAGGATGATGAGATCGGCATCGAAATGCATCGCCCTTCCGATGGCGATGCCCTGCCGCTCGCCGCCCGAGAGGTTGGCGACCGTGGAATTCGCATCGATCCCGATCCCGCGGAAGCCGAGATGGCTCTGGAGAATCTCGTTGGCGATCCGCTGCTGCTCGCGGACATTGATGAAGCCAAAACGATTGACGATCTGCCGACCGGCGAAAAAATTGCGCCAGAGCGGCTGTTTCTCGCCCAGAGACTTTTCCTGGTACACGGTCTCGAAGCGGAGCGCATGCGCCTTGCGCACGGAATAGCGGCCGAGATCGACCGGCTCATCGCGAATAAAGAGCCGCCCCGAGCTCGGCCGGACGACGCCGGTCAGCGCCTTGATCAGCGTGGACTTGCCGGCGCCATTGTCGCCGATCAGGCCGACGATCTCGTTGCGCCCGATCGCGAGGTCGATATCGCTGAGGGCCTGCACCTTGCCGAAGGAAACGCAAAGATTTTCGGCCTTGACGATGTTGGTGTAAGTGCGCGGCGGCGGGGTCCGGCCGTTCGCCATCAATGGTTTCCTCCCTTTGTTTTTATGCGTTGTCTCGAAACGGGCCGGACCCCTACCCCTCATTCCATTCTTGCGCCGAGAGGGCGCGCGGCCGGGCGCGGATCAGCCGGCGATCGGTCCGGATCGCGGCACGATCTGGGCTTCGGAGGAGCTCCCTTCATAGCGAGTCTTGGTGGTGAGATAGGGGGTCACACCCTCCTTGGTCACGAATTTGAGGCCGGTGTTGATGTCGGCCGGCCCGATCAGCCCGCCCGAGACCTTGAACGCGAACATCTCCATCACCGTGTAGAACCCTTGCAGATAAGGCTGCTGATCGATGACGAAATCGAGATATCCGTCACGCACCGCGGTGAGCGATTCGGGAAGGAGATCGAATCCTCCCGCGCGCACACCCTTTTTCGAGAGATCATGCTGCCGCATCACCTGGCCCACACCTTCCGTCGATCCGGCATCCACCGCGAACAGCCCTTTGACGTTCTGATGGCCGAGATAATAGGCGCTGATTTTTGAAAACTCCTCGTTCACCGTGGGGCCGGTGGCGATTTCGCTATAGGTGATGCTGCTGCCGGCTTTCTTGATTGCTGCCGCAGCACCATCGATGCGCGGCTGGATATTGAGCTGCCCGGGGGTGGCGATGAAGAGCGCCACTTCGCCCGAGCCCACGATCTCGACGATCTTCTCCCCCATCTGGTAGCCCGAAAGATAGAGATCCTGCCCGATATAGGCGAGCCTCTGATTCGGGCTCCCGGGCGGCGCATCGGCATTGTAGCTGAAGACCGGAATTCCGGCTTCGAGCGCGCGAGCCACGGGCGTATCGAACCCTTTGGGATCGACGATCGAGACCGCAATGCCATCCGCCTTGCCCGCGATCGCCGCGTTCATCGCATTCACCATCTGCGCGACGTCGCTGACCTCCGAACCCGTCCACTGATAGGTGCAGCCGAGCAGGGCGCAGGCATCCTGGATGCCGTACTGCGTGGCGACGAAGAACGGGTTGGTGGTGACATGATTGACGAAGACGAACCGCCATTTCGGATGATCGGGGAACGGCCCTGCATCCGCGGCCTGGGCCCGCCCCGCAATCGCCCCGAACGCCGCCGCGGCGGACGCCACACTGACGCCGTGCATCATCGCGCGACGCGGCAATTGCGCCGTCACACCGCGAACCCATGCATCATTCGCTTTCTCACTCATTCTCGTTTCTCCTCCTCCAAATCTCGCCTTGCCGCCTGCGCTTGCCGGCTGGCCGGCTCCGACGGTTTCGCTTTTCGCCCCAAGGGAGGCCGCAAGGAGGATGGGGCATCTCCGGCGAGCTTGTCCGCAAAGAGGAAGTGATCCCCTTTTGGGAGACCGAGGCGGCGGTGCAGCAGAGCCTCATGCACGTCCTCGATGGCCGAGCGGAGCAATTCGGACATCAGCGCGAAAGCCTCCTGCGGCTTCCGCTCCCGGATCGCCTCGGCCACATGAAGGTGGCGGCGGAGCGAATATTCCGGTGTATGCGCGGAACCGCTCCAACTGAGCTGGAAGGAAGCGCGCAGGGCGGATTCGATCAAAGCCCCGAAGGAGACCAGGAAGGCATTGCCCGTCGCCTCGAGGATCGTTTCATGAAAGCGAAGATCGGCATCCAGGAGATCGTTGGCCTTCCCCTGAAAGCGCACCATGTCCTCACAGGCGGCGTGGATGCGTGCAATCTTCGGAACGTCCGCGCGCTGCGCGGCGAGCGACGCGGCCCAGGGTTCGATGATCCGGCGCACCTCGAAGAGATCGGTCACGAAACCATCCGTCGGGGCGGCAGCAAGGTGCCAGGCGAGCACATCCGAATCGAACATGTTCCAATCGGTTCGCGGGCGAACCATCGTGCCCACCTTCCGCTTGCTGGCGATCAGGCCTTTGCCCGCAAGCAGGCGGAATCCTTCCCTGAGAGCGGAGCGCGAAACGGCGAGGCGCGCACAGAGTTCCGCTTCGGTCGGCAGGCTCTTTCCCGGCACGGGATCACCCCCGGCAATGCGCTCGCCGAGGTTTCGCGCGATGCGTTCCGGCAGCTTGCCGCCCGTGCCCCTTTCCGGCCCCTTCCTATCGGGCGCCTCCATGTCGGGTGCCCCGATATCGGGTGAAGGCGTGCCCATGGTGATTTCTTCCGATCCTCCCCGCTGCCGTCCGCTCGTTCCTTGATTCTATTGTCCTACAAATATCACTTGCTCGTAAACCCCCTGATCGGACGCGCATGATGGAATGTTCCTCGCGACACCGCAAGCCGGCTGCGATCTGCTTGTGGCGACGACAGGATTGTTTCGAAATCATGCCAAATCACGGATCCCGTCATGGCGGGCCCGGCCGCCATGTGCCGCCGAGGAAGGCTCTCCTGCGGGATTTCATCAGGCAAAACGCGTTCAGGATCGGCTGCAACCCCATCTTTCAGAGACCGATTGTCAGACATTTGTTGTAGATCGGCGGGCGGGACTCCTATTCCCGAGATATCACGCGCTCTCTTGTCCTTTGGACATTT